>JAKAAS010000363.1 GCA_021802225.1 Bacillota bacterium | reverse complement strand
AAGTGCGCGTCGCGTCCCAAACCCAGGACGGTGGGGTCGCATATCGTCTGCACCCCGGCGCTTAGGGCCCGGCCGACCTCATCCACGGCCCGCTCAAACTGGCGGGTGTCATCATACAAGAAGGGCCACTGAAAGCGCACTCCGTCCGATTCTGTCCGCAGGTGCTCGTGAATGAGGGTGAAACCCATCTGTTCCGCGCTGATGGTGCTGCCTCCCACTAAAGGAATTGCCGCCATAATTTATCACCATCCTTATCACAGTCTATTAAGATACCTTCCGGTGGGTATTTACCGTCCTTTTCGGATTATACAGCTTTTTGACAGCAAAGTACCCATTAAAATGACTTTAACTATTGGGTTCCGATCTAAATTGCAGTATGCTATCACCATACCTGCCAGTTAGTATGTACAAAGGGGGATCGCTATGACGCCTTTTGGGATGTCTGAACGGGCTGAATTGTTGCAAACACATCTGCTGCGGTTCATGGACGACTACATTTATCCGAATGAACAGGTCTTCGAACAACAGGTTCGCACAGGAGGGTTTCAAGTCCCACCTATCATCGAAGAGCTGAAAGAAAAAGCCCGAAGCCAGGGCTTGTGGAATTTGTTTTTGCCTGAATCGGAGTACGGCGCGGGACTCACCAACCGGGAATATGCGCCGCTGGCGGAAATCATGGGCCGCTCGTATTTTGCCTCGGAGGTCTTCAACTGTGACGCACCCGACACGGGCAATATGGAGGTGCTGGTGCGGTATGGATCTCCGCAGCAAAAAGAGCAGTGGCTCCAGCCGCTTTTAAACGGCACCATCCGGTCATGCTTTTCCATGACCGAGCCTGAGGTGGCATCTTCCGATGCCATGAACATCCGCACGCAAATCGTGCGGCAGGGAAACGACTATGTGATTACAGGGCGGAAGTGGTGGTCGTCAGGGGCAGGCCATCCTCTGTGCCGCATTTCCATTGTGATGGGGCTGACCAATCCGGAGGGCCCGAAGTATGAGCGCCAGTCCATGATTCTGGTCCCGCTCGACACGCCGGGGGTGAGCGTCAGGAGGATGCTCCCGGTCTTCGGCTATGACGATGCGCCGCACGGCCACGGGGAGATTGACTTTGACCATGTGAGGGTGCCCGCCGGCAACATCATTTGGGGCGAAGGCAAGGGATTTGCGATTGCCCAAGGCCGGCTGGGACCGGGCCGCATTCACCATTCCATGCGCATGATCGGTTCCGCCGAGCGGGCCTTGGAGTTCATGGCCCGGAGGTCCCTGGAACGGGAAACCTTTGGCAAGCCTCTCGCGGACCAGGGGGTAATCCGGCAGTGGATCGCCCAGTCGCGCATTGCCATTGACCAAGCCCGGCTGCTGACCCTGTGGGCCGCTTACAAAATGGATACGGAAGGCAACAAGGCGGCAAGGCGGGAGATTGCGATGATCAAGGTCGTGGCGCCCTCCGTGGCCCTGGCCGTTTTGGACCGCGCTATCCAGACGTTTGGCGGGGCGGGCGTCAGTGACGACTTTCCGTTGGCCCGCATGTGGGCCAACGCACGCACGCTGCGGATCGCTGACGGTCCCGATGAAGTGCACCTGGACCAGCTGGCCCGGGACGAGTTGCGTCAATACCGTCCGCACTGAGGCAGGCGATATTATTGTGGCAAGACAGGAAGGGAAAGGGAGGGCATCAGCTGTGAAGGTGCAGGAATTGTTCGACTGCCACGGCAAGACGGCAATTGTCACCGGCGGCGGCAGGGGACTAGGGAGGGTGATGGCGGAAGCTCTGGCTGAGGCCGGGGCCAACATTGTGGTGTGCTCGAGGAAACTTGAGGCCTGTGAGGAAACCGCCCACGGACTGTCTGCCATGGGCACCAAGGCTTTGGCGATGTCCTGCGACGTGACTTCGGCCGAGCAGATTGACCGTGTGGTAGATGCTGCGCTGCGGGAGTTTCACTCGGTGGACGTTGTCATCAACAACAGCGGAGCCAGCTGGGGAGCCCCGGCTCTCGACATGCCGGTTGAAGCTTGGCACAAGGTGATGGAGGTCAATGTCACTGGCACCTTCTTAATGAGCCAGCGCGCGGGACGGGTGATGATAGCCCAGAAGTCCGGCAAGATGATCAATATGGCGTCGGTGGCGGGGCTTCACGGTTCGGACCCCCGCTTTTTGGATGCTGTTGGCTATAGCGCCAGCAAGGGCGCCATTGTGGCGTTAACCAGAGATTTGGCTGTCAAGTGGGGGCCTTTCAACATTCAGGTCAATGCCATTGCCCCGGGATTCTTTCCCACCAAGATGTCGGAGGCTATTATTCAACGCCATGGCGACTTTCTGTTGGAGCATACGCCGCTCAGGCGGTTCGGAACCCCGGATGACATTAAAGGCATCGCGCTCCTGCTGGCGTCCGGGGCTTCAGATTACATGACGGGCGCCGTCATTGTGGTAGACGGCGGCGAATCGGCCTGAGCTCGCGCAAAGGGAAGGCGGATACGGCCTGCTGCAGCATCAGGAGGTGAGAGTCGTGTCCCAGTTGACCCCGATAAGACCGGGAGAAGAATTGGATGTGGCCCGTCTTGAACCGTATTTGCGGACGGCTATTCCGGATTTGCCGCCAGGTCCCCTGCAGGTCCAGCAGTTTGCGGCGGGGCGGTCCAATCTGACCTATCTCATTTCCGTGGGAAGCCAGGACTATGTGCTGCGGCGCCCGCCCTTGGGCCCCGTAGCACCCAGAGCTCATGACATGGTGCGTGAGTACAGGTGGCTCCAAGAAATTTCCCCGCGGTTTTTGTGGGCGCCGCGGCCAGTGGCCCTGTGCAAGGATCCTGCGGTGCTGGGGAGCATCTTCTTTGTCATGGAGCACCGTCCGGGTGTGCTGCTCGAAGATGCTCTCGGCGAACCAGGCCGCTATGCTCCGGCTGTGGGTGCCAAGATTTCTCAGATTCTCGTGTCACGCTTGGCGGACCTGCATGCAGTGAACTGGCGGTCCACCAACATGGCCTCCTGGGTCAAGCCTGAGGGGTTTTTAGCACGCCAAGTTGAAGGCTGGACCAGCCGTTACCAGAGGGCTAGGATTGCCGAAGTTCCCGGTGACCAGGAATTGACCCAGTGGCTTCTCAGCCATGTTCCGAATTCCTCTGAACCGGCCGTGATCCACTACGACTACAAGCTGAATAATATGGTGTTCCGTCCCGACCTCAGTGACGTGGCGGGGATTTTCGATTGGGAAATGACCACCGTGGGCGATCCCATAGCAGACGTGGCTGTGGCCATGAGCTACTGGATTCAGCCGGATGACCCCGGGCCGCTTCGGCAGGCCCTTCAAGAACATACGACCACACTTCCGGGATTTTGGACCCGGGATGAGTGGATTCAGCGTTATGCCCAGATGACGGGACGGGACATGGGAGACTTCCCCTACTACCTGACCTTTGCCTACTTTAAGCTGGCTGTGATTGTGGCGCAAATCTACTACCGTTATTACCAAGGCCAAACCCAAGATCCGCGGTTCGCCGACATGAACCAGATGGTGGAACTGCTTGTG
>JAKAAS010000362.1 GCA_021802225.1 Bacillota bacterium | reverse complement strand
CGCTCCCTCCCCTCAGATTCCAGCGCGCGCTGGACATGATCCGCAGCGCGGGCAAGATGGCGGGGCTGGCGCTGACGCCTTCCACGCCCTTGAGCGCCGTTGATTATGTGCTTAAAGACCTGGACTATGTGCTCATCATGACAGTGAACCCCGGGTTTGGCGGCCAGCGGTATATCCCGGCCATGTCGGATAAGGTGCAAGCACTGCGAATGAAATTGGACGCAGCAGGATATCCGGACATTGCGATTGAAGTGGACGGAGGCATCAACCCGGACACGGCTTTTGAGGTCACCCGGGCCGGAGCCGATATTTTAGTGGTGGGCAGCGCGATTTTCGGGAAAACCGACCGGCTGTCAGCCATCCAGACCATTCAGCAGCGAGCGCAGGGCGGCCTGCAGGCACGTGGGGCGCAGACTGGATTGCATACAGGAATCTGAGGGGAGGGAGCGTCTAGGGCGGTAAAAGCCTGAGGATGCGCAATCGTGATGGAATCTCATGCGGAAAACAAGGTAGAGACGGCAGCCCTAGACTTCGACACGGTTCTGGGGGAAACGAAAGTCCTGGATATTTTGGGCCAGCTTGACCAAGAATTGGTGGGACTGGTTCCGGTGAAGACCCGGATACGGGAGATTGCGGCCTTGCTGCTGGTGGACAAAATGCGCCGCCAACTGGAACTGTCATCGCAGACCCCGTCCTTGCACATGTCGTTTACCGGCAACCCCGGCACCGGCAAGACGACGGTGGCGATGCGGATGGCGGAAATTCTCCACCGGCTGGGCTATGTGCGCAAAGGCCACATGGTAGCGGTCACGCGCGATGATCTGGTGGGTCAGTATATCGGGCACACCGCGCCGAAAACCAAAGAGGTGCTGAAGCGGGCCATGGGCGGGGTGCTCTTTATTGACGAAGCCTATTATCTCTACCGGGAAGAAAATGAGCGCGACTATGGGCAGGAGACTATAGAGATCCTCCTGCAAATTATGGAAAATCAGCGCGATGATCTTGTCGTCATCCTTGCCGGATATAAAGACCGGATGGACCGGTTCTTCAAGTCTAACCCCGGCATGCGCTCGCGGATTGCCCATCATATCGACTTTCCTGACTACTCGGCGGATGAGTTGCTGCTGATAGCCGAGCTGATGCTCGAAGACCAGCACTACAGGCTGAGCCCGGATGCCCGCACGGCGTTTCGCGCCTATCTGGAAAAGCGCATGGCCATGCCCAACTTTGCGAATGCGCGCAGTATCCGCAATGCTCTGGACCGCGCGCGCCTGCGGCAGGCCAACCGCCTGTTTGCCAGGGGCGGCCGGGTCCAGAAGGAAGACCTGATCACGATCCAGCCCGAAGATATTCTGGCGAGCCGCGTATTCAGCCAGGGAATCCCAGACCAGGATCCAGCTTCGGGGTTAACGGGAAACTCTTGATGCGGCGGTTTCCCAAGGGAGCCGGAGTGCTGGCATGCGCACTCCGGCTCCCTTGCCGCGTCTAAGCGGCTACCGGCCAATCCACCACAAGGTGGCTAATGCCAGCGCGTCTATGCTGAGCACGGCGAGCATGCCGGGCAGCTGGCCGAACATCCCACCTATGGCAAGCAGGGGAATGGAAATGCCCATCAAGGCGAATACGGCCAGCCACAGGGCGAGAGGGTGGGGTTTTCGGGCGATGCGGCGCGCTTGCCGCAGCCACCGGCGCATTTGCGCGGGAGAGAGGCGGGAAAAAGCAGACAGTCCCGCATCGGTGTCGGCTCTCTGGATGGCGGCTGTCACTTGCTCGATCCACTCGTCGTCATATTCCGGGCCAAGGTCCCGGGCGGAGTGGAGAAAGACCCGCAGGTCATCGGAACTTAGAGGCATGGTTTCACCAGTCCTTCTGCAGGCCTGAGAGTTTGCGCCTGAATCGCCAAAATGCTGCCTGTCACCTCATTGTATGCCACCATTCGAGGAATGTCATGAACGGGCCAGCATGTTGTGGTGAAATGTGTTTCTCGTGGAAAGACGGCTCTTTGCATCGGAAGTAAGGCGGTGTGCTGGGGCCCGCCCGTCACTTGTTTGGGATCCCCGCCTATTTTCCTATGAAGTCCGGCTATTGGTGATGTGGAGCGGGAAGGGCACATAAGCATGAGGAGATAGGGGGGATAATGAGATATGGATTCCGATGGCAGGCGGCTGGCGCGGCTTCCTCAAACATACCGGGACTACACGGTAGGCCTTGTGCGGTGGCAGGAGATTGGGCAACTGGCCAGACTCGAAAAAGTCGTGTTTCCCGAACCGATGAGCATCATGGAAGTCAGCCACAAAGTTTTGTCGGCACGCTCGGTGTTCATCGCGGTGAGGGACTCATCCCGCGTCGTCGCGTATTGCGCCTTTGAAGTCTTTGGGCGATACGCGCATATCGTTGATAATGTCACTCATCCCTCATATCAAGGTCAAGGATTGGGCCAATTTGTAGTAACGGCGGTGGAACCGTTGGCCCAGGCGCGCGGGGCTGTAGGGTTTCTCGGCGAAGTGCGGCGTTCCAACACTGTACAATTGCATGTTGTTGAGAAGATTGGCTGGCAGCGGGTCACCTTGATGCCCCACTTCTTCGGCAACGGTGAAGACGCATACCTTGTTTGGAAGAGCTTTCCCATGCCAGGCCCTGGCGACCCGTAACCTACGACTTCGCAGCCAACAGCCGCGCGGCTAAGGAGAGTCCCCTATCCATTCCAAAAGTGCCTAGCAGGAGCAGTGTGCCGCGCGGTGGCAGACGGTCCACTGCTGCCGCGATGGCTTCCGGCAGTTGGTGGTACAGTGTGCAAGCAAGGCCCAGCTGACGGGACCGGTTCATAAAGGCTGCGAGTTCTTCCGGGCGCGCCAGGTAGTCTGCCCCTAAATGCTCAACGTCGGAGTCGCTTGTTGTCACGATGACCGGCGCATAGTGCAACGACAGGTCTCACTCAGCTAAGACCTCGGCTCTGCCCCGCGGTTTCCGCGAATGGCCGTCACCACTACTAGCGGCTGGTCAATGGCTTCCATGGTGCGCATGACCGCGTCATAACTGCCCCGGTTCATGGCAACGTCACTGATTACGGTGTATTGTCCCAGAACCAGTGTTTGCAGCCGGCGTTCGGCAGGACGGAATGACTCCAAAGCAACTTTCGATGCAGGGGGAGGGACGCCATAGCTCCAGGCAATGCCCATGGCGGCGAGCGCATTGGAAACATTGTGCAGCCCAGGCAAGGGCAAACGGACAGTGGCCACGGAGGTCCGCCCCATGAACACGCGAAACTGCGTAGATGTTGGACCGACTTGAAGAATCTCAGCCCTGAGTTGAGCTGCCGGAGAGAGCCCATATAATATCGCGTCAGCCGCGGAGTCTCGTGCAAATTCCCTGACTGCTGCATCGTCAGCGTTCAGCAGCACGATGCTGTGAGAAGAAAGAGACTGGACAAATGCTCTTTTTACCGCACGGTAGGCTCCAAAGTCACCGTGAAAGTCCAGGTGGTCGGGGGTCACGTTGGTCACCGCTGCCGCAGCAATCCCCCGGCCACCG
>JAKAAS010000361.1 GCA_021802225.1 Bacillota bacterium | reverse complement strand
CCCATAGAGAGGAAAACGGTAGATGGATCCCACATTCATAGACGGATTATGGATAGCCGCGCAACCTATCGTGAATTTGTCAACCGGTGAGGTTATCGGTTATGAAAGCCTGATTCGCGGCCAGCCCTCCTCTGCCTGGATCTCTCCGGCGCAGTTATTTGCGGAGGCTAAACGCCAGGGCATAGAAGGCCCATTCGACATGCACTGCCGGACTTTGGGACTGACCTGGGGCCAGTGGCACTTATCCCCTGAGCAGAGGCTCTTTTTAACTATTCATGGCGACTACGCCACCTTGCCGATAAATACCGACAAGTTGCAGATCGACCCCACGCGCATCGCTCGGGAAATATCCCCATCCCACAACGTCCGCGAGAATATCGAATATTTGCAGCAAATCCAGAGGTGGCGGGAAGAGGGCTATCACATCGTTCTCGACGATGGCGGCGTGGGGTACGCAGGGTGGGAATGGCTGCTGACCGCCCAACCCCATAGAGCCCAGATCGCCCGTTTCCTCATAGCCGGTATTGACCACGATCAAATGCGCCAATCCCTGATCACACATTCCCGAGAATTAGCCCGTGATCACGGTGTTGTATTAGGGACCGAAGGTCTTGAGACCGCATCCGAGCTTCGTTGTGTGCAACAGTTGGACAGTCCCTTCGGCCAAGGATTTTTCGTGGAACAGCCTGCAGCCAATCCCATCACCCAAAAGACCATCGGGGCCATTGACTACTTTGGGGCGGGAAGCCATTCCTTCGAGCCAAAGCTTGAACCGCTCCGCCATGATTCCGACCATTCCCACGGCATCGCTCAGCCACCATAACGTCCTCAAGAAGATGTCGTGGAAAGCGTATTCTGAGAGCGACGACATGTCCTGAGCACAACACGGTAGGGGATGATGAGAGTTCATCAAATGGAGCGGACGAAAAGCGCCCCACAGTCTTTGTGTTCCAAGACAGAAGCAACGCGGCGTCAAGGCTCTTGGCTTGGAGTCATGAAATACGACAGAACACGTGGAGTAATCTTGATACCGAAAGAAGGATTTTCTCATGCAAACGCACCCCTACCATACCATTTCACTGCAAACCCTCGTGGTCACGATCCTGGCTCTATTGATAGGAGCTCTCGCGGTGTTCGGGTGGAGCATGCATTCGGCCTGGCAAAGATGGCAAAAGACGGATCGTCTCACCCAATCGATGCAAAGAACGAGTAATGGCTTGAGACTCGCCTTTGCTCAATATGATGGTGTACTGAATATGGAGGTCGGTTTGGATCCCGATTCTCATGCCAGCGCCTCCTTAAAGCGCACTACGTTTCAGGAGATCTCCCGCGATCATCAGGCTTTTGTGACGGCATACCAGCAAGATGTGACCACAATGCGGGGCACGGCACTATCTGCCACACTCCAAACCATTGGTACCGATTTTTTCCGTTACCAAAGTTTTGCCGCGCAAGTGACACACGATATGCAACACCACCGCTATCACGCTGCTTTATATCTGCAAGACGTCGGCAATGCGGCTGTGACCCAAGCGATGAACCGGGCGCTCCGTCGACTGAATGCCGAGGTCATTATGTTAACGAGTACACAGGCAGCAGATCTGCATAGGCGCCTGGCCCATACGACCGAACTGCTCGCGGGTCTCGGATTGATGGTGCTGGGCATTACCACTCTAGGGCTGATGAGTTTTCGCCGTTCAACGCGCGCTTTGGTCAACAAATTAGAGATGGCAGCCCAAGGCCGTTTCACCGAAACAACGCGAGTGGAAATTTGGAATGACTACCTGCCCGTGCACCGGGCTTTTAGAGACATGCGTCAAGCTTTGTCGGAGGCTCTGATGACGTTAGTCACCGTCATCCAAAATCAAGAAACCCTCATTACGGCTCGCACAAAAACAGCGCAACACGCTGCTCTGCGCCTGCAAGACGTGTTGCGATTCATCACGGAGACCATGCAAGATTGGCATCGCGCAGATATTTTCGCCCACATTTCTCAAGAATTTCTTCGCACGATCCGAGCCCGGGGATGGGCATCCTTCAATGCCGAGACCTTTGCGGCAAATGGACGCGGAGGCATCGTGCCTGAAGGCTTCGCCCAGATGCCCGGTCCATTGCAGGAAACTCTTCGGGCGAAAACCACCCCACTTCCCCTCATTCTTCCCGGAGAACTGATCGAGGCGCACGTCTTTTCCTGGAGGCCCTATCATCTCGGACGAAGCTTCCTGGTGATCTTTTGTGACGTCTTATCCTCTCCAGACGAGGTCGAAGATATGATTGTCGAGCTGGCTATTATGCAGCTGGAAAATATGTGGTCGGAAGTCTGGCTTTTCCAAGAAACTGAACGCCAAGCCAAACAAGACGCCCTCACCCAATTAGGCAACCGCCGCGAGTTTGAAAGCCGTCTGGGAGCCAAAATTCTCCCTGGCTCTCAAAACCCCATACCTTTTCAACTCATGCTTGTCGATATAGATCATTTAAAGACCATCAATGATACCCAAGGCCACCAGGCCGGGGATGAGGCACTTAAGAGAGTGGCGGACGCTCTAAAGCAAGTCACTAGCGAGACAGTGGAAGCCTTCCGGATTGGCGGCGATGAATTTGCCCTGCTGTTGGATGGCGTGGAAGATTCCGCTCATCCTGATGATGTGAGGCGCCGCATCCAAATGGTTCTGCCGGAGGCTTTGACTCTGTCGTTTGGCGTCGCGCAACACCCTACCATGGGCCTCAGTGCGCACGTCTTGTTTATGACGGCGGACTGGGCTCTTTATGAGGCGAAAAAACGCGGACGCCACCAATTGCATTTCGCCCGTCTTGTCGACATGCTAGCGGAATTGTGTCGGCACCCGGCCACCGAAACGGCCAAGGTCATTGCCGCGTGGCTTGATGACCGTCTTGAGTGGCCGCGCGATACCACGCTCACTCTAGCCGAGGAAACCCGGGCCTTGGCGGCCGAACTAGGTTGTTCTTTCGAGGAACAGCAACGTCTTTGGATTGCCGCCATATTGCATGATCTAGGTCAGCTGCTCAAGAGACCCCTTACGGGTTACTCCGGCGGCTTCGAACAAAGGCAAGAGTACGCCGTCACGGCCGCAGAATTCTTAGCCCCCTACCCAGATCTGGCTCCCATAGCCCTGGCCATACGCCATCACAGTGATAGATGGGATGGCCAGGGTTCTTGGCAAGGTCTAAAGGGGTCTGATATTCCCCTCCCCTCTCGCATCATGGCCGTCGTAGATCACGGTTTTTGGATTGCTCGCGAGCTCCAAACAGCCTCCCAAGACGACGTCAACAAAATTCTGGAGGCAGAAAGCGGTACGTGTCTCGACCCCCATCTGGTTTCTGTGTGGATTCAGGTGCATCACGCGAAGGCGTTGTCCGGTTCAGAGGAAATCAGGACGACGTTAAGTCGTGAGAAAGAGAATAATGACCTGGCTAAATGAAAAGGGCCCTCTGTGTGAAACTTCAAAGTGAAGGGACTCCGGGCGGGCCATGGGGTGGTAGGAGAATACGGAGCATGACACAAGAAAGTTT
>JAKAAS010000360.1 GCA_021802225.1 Bacillota bacterium | reverse complement strand
GACGAGCAGCGCAATCGCTGCGCTCCCCGCGAAGATGGCCACAGGCCAATGCAGGAGTTGACTCGCAAAGTAGCCCACCACGAGCAGGACGAGAACTATCCAAGCAGCACGGAACACATGCTGGTCCTTGATCGCCGATTGAGGCGTCGAAAGAATGGCGGTGTTCACGACTTTCGGCAGGGAATGGCGGTAAAAGGCGAAGAGGGCAAGCAGGCTCATCAGGAGAGCCACAACATCCACGGGCACCATCCGGGCCGCAAACGAAGCAAATCCGAGGTGAAAATACCCTGCTGACACAATGTTGACCAGATTGGAGACCACCAGGGGCAAAGATGTGGTGTCAGCAATAAACCCGCTCACCATAATCAGGGCCAGAGTGGCCTTGGTGTCCAGGTGCAGAGCCTTCGCCTGTTCATAGACAATCGGAGTGAGGATCAAGGCGGCCCCGTCGTTGGCGAAGAACATCGCCACCAGTGCTCCCAGTATGCCAAGACCAATAAAGAGCCGGCGGCCGCTGCCGCCCGAGGCGTGGGCCATGTGCAGCGCCGCCCACTCAAAAAATCCCACCGAATCGAGAATTAGGGAAATCAATATGACTGCGACAAAGGTTAAGGTCGCGTCCCAGACAATGCCGACGACCTGACCGACATCGCCCCAGGTCACAACCCCGGTCAGCAAAGCCAAGGCTGCCCCAGCGGCGGCCGTCCACCCGATGGAGAGGCCACGGGGCTGCCATATTACGAATATCAGTGTCAGCAAAAATATCCCGACGGCTAGATAGACCATAGAAACCTCGCAATTGTGTCGTTGGCCCCCGGCCGGATATTCCGCAAAGCCGGGATGGGCAAAAAATGCTTGCTAGTGTATAAGTTGGTCCCCGAACTGCTGCAATAGTGCCACCCCCAAAATTTCGTCGTCCTGCAGCGGCGCTGTGGCAAAGGCCTGAGCCGGATGACGCGGGCGCAGATCATCAATATACATCATCTGTTTAGCGAGCCGCTTGCCAAACAAGGGGCTGGTCGCAGCTTCTTCAGGGAGCACCTCATTCACGATGATGGCTTGGGTGGCAATGCCGGTTCTTCCCAAGTCCGCTATCGCCCGCTCCATCTCGGCAATCGGCGTCATTTCCGGCAAGGTTACAAAAAGCATGGATGTGGCGCCGGGATCCTGGAGGGTTTGGATCGCAGCTTGCATGCGCGCAAGCTGCGCGCCGTCCAATGCTGCCGTCTCGCTGCTCAGAGCCGTCTTGCCTGCGAGTTCCCCCGCGTAATCCCAGGCCAATTGCAAGAGGCGCACAGTGTGGCCTGTCGGAGCCGTGTCAAATACTGTGACATCAAACGCATCATCCAGCACAAAATCCAGGAAGTGCTGGAATACGGCGACCTCTTCGGTGCAAGGCGAATTCAGCTCCTCGCGCACCCGCCCCTGGGTTTCTGCGTCGTCTGGAACCGTGGCCAGAACCGCTTGCTGGTAGTTCTCCAAGGCCGCCTTAGGATCAATGCGCACGAGCCACAAATCAGTATGCGGAATCTTCCTGAGGGCAGGCCCTACCTCTACCCCGAACACTTCCCCAATATGGGATGCGGGGTCTGTAGTCACCAGCACGGTCCGGTTGCCGCGTTCGGCTGCAAATAGAGCAGCAGTACAGGCCAGCGTAGTTTTTCCAACCCCGCCCTTGCCGGCAAAAAACACCTTCCGGAGGCGGCCGCCCCGGGGCACCAGCAGTTCCTCCGGAAGCTTCTCATAGGCGAATGGCATCATCCAGGTCCCTCCCCACACGTTCGAGCATTTCGATGCCTTTGATTTCATCCGCATACAAGGGCATCATCCCCACTGGTCCAGAGAATTCTTGCGGGAGAGATTCAACGAACGGCATCTGGCGCCGCCACCGTCTCTGTGAATATGGATGGACGCGCTCCTCCTCAGGAATGACTCCATTCAACACGGCGATCTGGTGGTGAATCCCCAGCTTCTTCAGTTCTTCTGACGCGCGCATCATCTCGTCAATGGACAGTTTTGATGGCTGGGTCACAAAGACAAAGGTGGACTGCGATTCGCTTTGCAGGGCCTTTAGTGCGGCGTCGTATTCTTTCTGGGATGCCGTGAGGGATTCTACCGGGCCCATACAGGTCTGCCCGCTCCCCGCCGCGCTCTCGGTAATATGCACGCTCCAGCTGCCAGGCAGTTCCAAGAGCCGGAGAGTGTGCCCGGTGGGGGCCGTGTCAAACACCACCCAGTCGTAGTCAGGTTCTTGCATACAGGCAATAAACTGGTCAAATGTCGCGACTTCTTCCGTACAGGGGCCGCTCATTTTCTCTTCAGCGGCCCGTACGATTTGTTCGGGAAATAACGCGCGCATGGGTGCCAGAGCCCTGTCCTTGTATGACTGCAGGGCTGCTTCAGGATTGATCTCCTGAATGAAGAGCCCGGGGACCCCGGCTACTGGCCGGGCGTCAAGCCCGACCGCCTGCCCAAACACGTCGCCAAGATTGGATGCCGGGTCCGTTGTCACCAAAAGTGTCCGCGCCCCTTGGCGCGCGAGCCGCACCGCAGTCGCAGAGGACAGTGAGGTCTTGCCTACCCCGCCCTTGCCCGAGAAAAACAGGTACTGCGTCATGCGTTACGCCCCCTGCATGGCACGGATATCCTCAAGCTCCGGATACCGTCCTATTGTGCAGACCGCATTGTCTACCGTAACAATCGGGAGGCTATTTGGACCGTGGGCTAAGAGCTGCCGGTAGACTTCGGGATCAGCTGCGAAGGCTGCCGCGTCCTGGCTCAGCATATGGCGCACCACCTGGTAGCCTTCACGCGTCAACCCTGCCACCAACTGGGCCACCCGGAGCATTTCCGGGTCGGTGGACGGGCCGCAGACCCCTGTTGTACAGCACATTTCAGGATCATAAATATGCACGGTCATGGTAGAAGCGCCTCCTTGTCCCATCAGCAATTGCCTGAACCGCAGCCACAAGAGCTCCCGCCCGTCATGACAGGCAAATCCAAGGATTCGGCCCGCAGGAGAGATTCGGCTTCCTTGTCTCTTTTCAGAGTGACCTTGAGGCGCTCGCCACGGACCATTGTCAAAATCTCTTCCATATCCGCTGATGTGGCCCCCAGTGCCCGTGCCCGCTCCAAATGTTCTTTCATCTCTTCTGCGTTACCCACCGTCATGGCCGCCGCCATAAAAACCATCTCACGAGTTAAGTCCGTCATCTCTGTTCCCCCTCATATCTATTTGTATATAACTATATCATTATATAAGGGCGGTGGGAAGCGTTTGGGGAAAATAGAATCCATTGACCGACTCATTCTCTCGGGGCGGTCCGGCGCAGCGGAAAGCTTCCGAGAATGCGGCAGCCCGGAACTCCCGGCTGCACATTGACCCATTCGACCTCGGAGATGTCCCAGTGCAGTGAATCGCGGTGCTGGGAGACGACCTGCGCTATATGGTCCGGAACTTCCTCGCCCACCGGACGCGGAAAGCGCGCCAGCGTAATATGCGGGATGATCTCTTGATGTTTTCCATCATAAGGC
>JAKAAS010000359.1 GCA_021802225.1 Bacillota bacterium | reverse complement strand
CCCGCCGTAAGCACCCGACCCAAAAATGGTCATCTCCCACAAACTCTAGACAGCCGTGGTCACTAGCAAAGAAACACGAAACGTGAGAGTGCCAACAAGCCCGCAACCGGATAGGGAACAATCGGCCCGATAGTGCCTGAAAGTAAACAAGTAAAGAGGAACATTTCATGGACATTGATGCTCGTCCCGATATTTTTTCCGCACTTTGCCCTCCCTTCATGACCTGTCTTATCGCCCCGGAGCCCTTAAGTGCAATGATTCTGGCAAAAGGGCGACTCTTCATGGCATCGGGATCACCGGGATTTATGGCCCCGCGAAGTGTCACACGATGTCATTGAGCCCGTTCATCGCAACAATCGAAGGAGTGGCCCGTATGGGGATTATCCCATAACGTACCCTGTTTTCGTGGGCGGATCTCGAACCGTTAGGCGATTGAGAACGACGGCAACGCATCCTCGGCACCCTGCCCGATGAGAATCTGATGCGCACCCTCGAAGCCGCCCGCGGTCGCGGGCGGGATGATTACCCGGTCCGAGCGATAGGGAACTCGGTGCTGGCCGGGATTGTCTTTCAGCATCCCAGTATTGAAACTTTACACCGGGAATTGAGCCGGAACGGTCCATGACGCGTGCTCTGCGGCTTTGCCGGGCCGCACTCCCGGCCGGCCTCCGTGTATACATGCTTTCTCCGCCGCGTCATGGACACCAATTTTCACGGTCTGACAAAAACCAGCGCGCCTGGGTGGTCAGCGATCGCCGCGGCCTACGTGTCCCGGGCAAGCCTTGTTGTCATGTACGGCACGACTCATATCTGGCATATAACGCCATAAAAAAGTTATATATAGTCCGAATTTTCTAATAACGGAAACGGATCCCGGAGGTTTAGCGTTGACAATAGAGATAATTCTGATCATTATTAAATGCGGTAGTTTTCGTAGAATAATGACAGACCAACTGTTAACGATGTGTCGATTTTGGGGGATTGATCGGTCTCGCAACTCTTTATGCCCGGAACAGATGACTCCAAGAGGGCCGGGCGACGGCGCGTCCTTCCAAGGAATTCTTGCTTTATCGGATGCGCTACGCTGTAAAACGTGTTGGGCCCCTCACCATCCAGGTGAGGTACTGTCCAGATGCCAACACGCTTCTGTAAGAATGGGCTAAGCCAGCGGGAACGAGCGTTCGCGAAAAAAGAAGAGTCCTTAGTGTTGCTTACTGACAATAGGAGGAAATGTAATGACCAAGGGTCGGAGAATTATCGGGTTCGGTGGGAGCCTCGCTCTCGCCCCACTAATATTCGCTAGTGTGTTCTCAGCTATCGCCGCCACCTCTGCTACGGTAATGGCGGCTCCGGTCAAAATGACTAGCTTGCCGACGACAGCCAACGCATTGATTTTTTTGGCGCCGCTGGTTAAGAATGGCATCGTTCTGCAGAATCTGGACAGCAGCCTGGCCCCCTACCTGACCGTTACGGTGACCAACGCCACAGGACAATTGCTGGAAACCTACACAGCCCAGGGGTCCCGATCATCCCAATTGATGGTGAGTCGCGCAGAATATCACGTCGTGGGTCACGGCATGGCCGCTGGGGATGATATCATCGTCAGCCTTAATGGGATGACAAAGGGGACTGTGAATCTGCCTTCTTTGGTATTGGGCACATTCGTAGTGGCATTCCCTCATCCTCGATCAGTTGCCATTCAATTCGCCATTCGTAATAACCCGGTGGTGCGATCCCGTGAATTGCGATTGGAAGGAGACTCGGCCACACAGGTGGCAGCGGTGTTGGAGACAGAGTTTGGGCTCTCGGCGCTCAATGCCGCAGGCCTGCTGGCCGAACAACAATACTCTGCCCCCCACGTAGGTCAAGCGCTCAATGCGGTCTACCATGAATCTGCAACCCAGACCGCATCCATCCTGACCCAGTTACAGTACAGTGCCGACCAGGTGGCGTTGGCATTGCAAAGCGTTTACCAAGAGGATGCCCAGGAGACGGCGGACATTTTGCAGCAGATTGGCGACACCGCGAGCCAGGTGGGCGGGGCGCTCAAGAACGTCTACAACGAAGGTGCACAAGCCACCGCGGCCATCTTGCAGCAGGCAACCTACACGGTGGATGAAGTAGCCGGGGTGTTGCAGTCCGGGTTCAACCAGACCGCCCAGGAGACGGCGGACATTTTACAGCAGATTGGCGACACTGCGAGCCAAGTCGCTGGCGCCTTGCAGGCGGCATACAATGAGAGTGCGCAGGCCGCTGCAGATATCATGCAAAGTCTGGGGTATTCGGTCAACACGATTGCCAGCACACTGCAGAGCGTTTACAGTCAGAGCGCCCAGGATGTGAGCAATATCCTGCAATCATTGGGATATTCGGCGTCGCAGGTCACTACCGTGTTAAGCAACGTGTTCAGTCTCTCTCAGCAGACTATCGGAGGCATTTTAAAGAGTGCTGGTTATACGGCCAGTGAGATTTCCAACGGAATTAAGAGTGTCTTCGGGTCTGTTGGCAGTTGGTTCAAGATTCTTTTCTAACCCAGCACTGGGTCCAGAACTCAGGACGCCTTCACCTATTTCTAGACCGGCATAACCGATGGGTTATGCCGGTCCTTATTGGCGAACATTCACCCGAAAAACGCCTACAAGGGACATAATCTAAGCGTCCCCGCCCCGGTCTCGCTTGCTGTGTAAAGACTTCGACGAGTTGACCAATGACGTAGACGGCCATTTGCGCCGACAAATCAAACATCAAACGTCTCGCGCATCGTGCGGTACCTCAGATGGTGCAGTGTTCGCGAAATGCGACGAAGGCCGTGCCATTGCACACTGCGGCAACGCGTTCCATGGTTAGTGGCCGAGAGCGATTGAGCAGGGTCTGACTTATCCCCAATTTTATTGTCAGTATTATCGGCATAGGACAAATTGTCTACGCAAAGGAGAATGTGTCTCCTCTGCCACCGAAGTCTTTTACCGAAGAGAACCCGGTTCTTCGATTTTCGACAAAGAGGCACATGGATAATTCCAAGCGAGTCGATTGTACAATTTTTTGCTACACATGGGCCACATGGCGCCAGTCTCAACGCACCACGCTGGCCGCATTAGTCTGGGCCGTCTTGTCCCGTCCCCTGTTGGGGGTGAGCAAAATCGGGCATCACTGGGCGATGGCTGGCGGAACGTCCGCCAAACACGCCATCACACGCGCGGATCGGTTTTTGGGGAATGGGCGAATCGATAGGACAGTCGCCCCAGGCAATCTCATTTCCCCTGATCTGGGCGGCATTCGGGAAGCGTTGATCACCCCGGATTGGACGAGTCCGAAGGATGGGGTGCATCAGATTCTGTCCCTGAACGGGCGGACTCCTGGGCGGGCCATCCCCTTATCCGGGGTCACCGTGCACCAGAATGCTCTCAAAGATCCGATGCGTGAGGGGGGAACATCGCGCTCGTGAACCACGTCGCGGGGCTGTAGCCCCGCTCCTGTCATCCGATTCTGTTAGCGGATCGGGGATTTGCCGCCATTGAGCTCGTTCATGCGTGGAAAAGGGATCACGTG
>JAKAAS010000358.1 GCA_021802225.1 Bacillota bacterium | reverse complement strand
CCAGTCAAACCATTGAACAAAGCCCCGCGTACCGCCGCAAGATGAACCGTTTCGGAATGAGTGTGTTCATTCTCAGTCAACTGGTGCCCCTAGTGGTGCTTATCGATGTGGTGGATTTTTCAGATTGTGGTGATGTCTTTCTTGCTGTTAGCGCTGCGTAAAGTGGCGATAGATATCGACCGGGCACGCGAAGACGACGGGAAATCACCGGGATCGAGGCGCAGTCTGCATTAGCACAGGGAAGAGGCTTGGCAGTGGAGGGATGGGTTCGGTGAAGGAGAATGGCTCAAGTGACAAACAATCTTAAAGCCGGAAAGAAGAACTGGAGCAAGGAGGCGGTGCTGGACGCGATTCACGACCGACTGAAGAGTAATCTGCCTATCAATTCTTTTGCCGTGCGGCTAGACAATGAAGGTCTATGGCAGGCGGCTAAGCGATATTGCGGGAGCTGGGGTTCCGCTCTGAACGAGGCCGGGGTTGCTGTGAAAGGCCGGCCTCGTTCGGACTCCCGTCGGGCTCATTCTGGAGCGTGGTCGCGGGAGATTATTCTGGCCAAAATCCAGGAATATCGTGACCACGAGACTCCGTTGGGTGCCCATCAAATGCAAAAAGTGGATAATCGTCTCGTGTCTGCTGCTGGATATTACTTTGGTTCTTGGGCTAAGGCTCTCGAAGCCGCCGGCGTCAATCCTGACGCCGTGCGGTCTTCTCTTCCCTGGACATCCGAACGCGTGGTGCTCCTTATTCAAGACGCTAAGAAATCGGGTGCCGATCTCCAAGACCGTTCGATTCGTTTTTGGAACCGGGCTTTGTACCGGGCGGCATGTGACCATTTTGGAACCTGGAGCCAGGCGGTGCAGGCTGCGCTCAAGGAGAACGCTCCAGAGGCGCGCTGGAATGCCGACCGGGTCCGTAATTTGGTTCAGGACTATGTGGCTCACGGCTTTTCGGTGAATGAGGCCCTGCGCTATCATCCTCGATTATTTCGTGCCATTATCCATCATTACGGCAGTATGGAAAATTTTGTCGAGACATTGCGCCTTCCTGATCTCATCGCACCGAGCATTGGTGATGGCTCGCTGCTTGGCACCTGGCGCCAGGGAAGGGGCTTGTCTTTGGATGAAATGGGTCAGATTCTGGGGCTATCGGCTGAGAGCGTCGAGGCTTATGAACACGGGAATAAAAGCATACCGTGGACGGTATTTTGGCGGTGGGCAGTGATTACCGGAAGGAGAAGTGAGGCACTCAAGCGGTTCTTTCCCAAGCCGCCTAGAACGAAAAATCGGGACAGGGGCAGCTTTGATCATGCCGCGTATACGCCAGTTGTTCCTTTTTCGAGCAACAGTCTGTGTTTTGTCGTCGATGATCAGGGAAGTATTCGTCACTGGAGCCCAAATCTCACGAGACTCACGGGTGTTAAAGCGCGTGAAAGCGAGGCGCGTCCTTGCACGGATATTGTCCGGACCTATTTGAGCGGTGCCCAACCCTTTTGTAGGGACATGTGTCCCGTTAAATCGCGGTCCCTGAAGGATGATAGGCCGCCTGTCGTACATTGGCAGAAACCGGATGGTTTTTTGGTGCGCATGCACATGATTACAGACCAAAAAGGATGGACGGCTCATTGGATTGAACCCGTAGAACAGGGGGATGGAATGGGACAATAACGCATTCATGCTACAATAAGAGACAGTCCCAATCAAATGTTCAGCGAGGCAGGATAAAGCGTCATAGACCCCCGCGCCTAAAGGCGGGGGTTTGCAAAACAAAAGCCCGACTATGACCAGCTTTAGTTCGTTCCGCACTCCGTTCCTTGGGTGCAGACCTTGAGATGCTTCTCCAGTCTCAAGCACTCTGGTTCTCTGTTAAAAGCGATCTCGTGCAAGCGGTGGGCTTTCAAACAGGCGATCTCGCCCAAGCGATGCTTTCGCGGGGCAAATATGTGGGGACGTGGACCGGTTCGGGTATCCGCCGGTGGCGTAAAGGATTTCCTACCGGTATTGCCGGATTCTTCGACGAAAGGACGGATGGCAGTATGAACAAGAGAGAGCTGCCGTCTCACGACGGTAGCCCGCTTTCTACTCCATGCCTGAAGGCCGGGGCTTCTCGAGGGCATTTGGTGATAAAAAGTAACGTGCCCCATTTCATGGTCGATGGAAACTGGCGTATTAGCGCCTGCGATAATAGGGTGGCCGGTTGGGTGGAGAAGAGTGTCCAAGACGTAGTAGGGCAATTGTGTTTTGATGTGGTGGACGGACATAATTTGGATGGAACCCCATTTTGCCGGCCACAGTGCCCGTTAAAGGAAGCCAGTTGCCGGTCCCTGGTGGTCAATCCTGTGATGGTTTTAAATCATGGACGGTTGGGGCATCGCATCGTTAAAATGGAATACGCTATTTTAGACGATCCGTTTAGAATAGTGCATATTGTGCGCCCCTTGGGTGATGCCCCCAAGTCATGTCTTCTTACCCCTAACCAGTGGCAACTTGTGCAGGCGTTGGCTTCGGGGTTGACCCACCGGCAGATTGCCGAGAAGCGCCATGTGGCCTTGAGCACGGTGACCACCCAGCTTAAACGAATCCGGCGGAGTTTGTCCTGTCCGTCCGATACCAGTTTAATCAGGTGGTATTGGAACCAGGATCACGGTTAGACGACGGTTTGGCAACAGATTCCATACGAATAAAATGCGTCAGAGCTTGTTTTTTTGTGGGCACATCCCACATGTCACAAACTCGGCGAATATGGGTGTCGACGGTGCTGGGGGCGATGTTTAATCGCTGGGCAATCTCGGTCTGTGTTAACCCCTGGCTGAGCAGCGAAAAAATTTGATGCTGGCGCGGAGTTAAGGGATTCGTCGGGATGAAGTTCCGGTTTAGGGGATGAATCCAATGAACAATAGTTAACGGATCATCCCAGAGCGCAAAGTGAATCTGAATCAGTTGATGGCCTGTAAAGCGGGTGGGTATCACTATCGTGAGCGGATGATCCAACTCTTGTTCATGATCTTGACTCACCAAAGGACAAGGCATCCGGCAGAAGTTGAGACCTTGAACTGACTGGGCTGAAACAACGTTCAGACATGACTGACCTTGGGCGTCGTCGGCTGATATTCCCATGAAACGCGCCATCGCCTCATTCCAGTGATCGATGCGAAAGTGTTGATTGACAACGAAACAGATACCGCTGCTTTGGATCATGATGGTCTCCCAATATTTCTATTCTTTGAATGCTGTGTAAGGTTTGTTTGGGCGAATTTTCCGACCCGAGATCTTATAATCACTCCTGAGAGAACAAAACCTTATGTGGGTTCCCATAGTGTGGAGCGGAGATAGAACACCCATTACGCATTATTATAACGGGACCGGCTCGATCCCAGCAATGACGCCATGATGCCCTTATTTGTGCCCACAACGGCGTTTCGCACTGCACCCATAATTTTGGTCTAGTTATGGAGACGAAACTCGCCGATCCGGAAATGGGAACATTGCCAACCACTCCCAGGAGCCCAGACAACGATGTGCCTATACCGGTAATGAGCGTGCCTTGTGAATAGG
>JAKAAS010000357.1 GCA_021802225.1 Bacillota bacterium | reverse complement strand
GTCAGTGCTGCAGCAGGACAGCCTGCCGCTAGACGATGCTGTCAACGCTTTTGTGCGTGCTGAGGAATATGTTATGTCCCTCAAGACCTCTTCGGCTGTGTTCGATATCGGGTCGGGCGGCCTGGCGGCATTGCCTGAGGGTGTGATGCCGGTCTGGGGACCCCATGCTGGCGGCGGCAGCAGGCACTGGCAGGCCGACACGGGGCCCGCCCGGGAGAAGCTGGGCTGGTGGCCAAACAGCGAGGCAGCGGCCACATTGTGGGGGAACCTGAAGACCCGGGAGGACTCATTATGACGACACTGCACCGAGACGCTTTGACAGGCGAGTGGGTGAGTCTCAATGGCGACCGCCAGTCCCGTCCTGTGACGGATTTCGAAACGACCTGTCCCTTTTGCCCCGGCCCGTCGTCGGAAGTCGGTGAACTGCCGTTTGATGTGGCGGTCTTCGAAAATAAGTTTCCCGCTTTCCGGCATCCCGGCAATGCGGAAGTGGTGGTGTACTCTCCCCGTCACTATGACGACCTGGCCTACCTGCCTCCTGCCCGCGCCCGCTTGATCTGGAAAGTCTGGGCGGACCGTGTCCATGATTTGGAAGAGGAGCCGGGGACGCGGGCGGTGTTCATATTCGAAAACCGCGGGCAAAAGGTGGGGGCCACCATTGGCCATCCCCACGGCCAAATCTATGCTTATCCCTATATCCCGCCGCGCCTCCAGACCGAACTGCGATATTTCGCACACACCTGCCCGCTGTGTCGTGATGTTCCCGACACTCTGGTGCTGTCACGGGGCCGGTATTGGCGTCTCGAAGTGCCGTGGGCGCTGCGCATGCCCTATCAGGTCCATCTTGTTCCCGAGCGCCATGTGGGGAGCCTCGGAGAATTGGGTGAGGACGAGCAGCGAGAAGGAGCGCGCATGATGCAGCAACTCCTGCGCGCCTATGACCGGTTCTTCGGGATGCGCACGGCTCTGGTAATGGCTCTGTACCAGACATCTGCGGCACGGGCACCCTATCATCTGCGGTGGGATTTTATGCCCATCGACCGGGGCGGCGGAAAAATTAAATATCTTGCCGGATCAGAACTGGCCATGGGCGCATTCGTGGTGGACATGGTGCCTGAACAGGTGAGGGAGCGGCTGAAGCCTGCCCTTGACTGGGAAGAACAGGAGGAAGAAAAGCTTGGAGAATAAATTGCCGGTGACGGCTGCACAGATGGCGGAGCAATTTTTTCAGTTGTACGGGGAAGCCCCTGAGTCTGTGTGGGTGGCGCCCGGGCGGGTGAACCTGATAGGGGACCACACCGACTACCAGGGAGGCTATGCACTCCCTATCGCCCTGCCCTATGCTACCTGGGTGGCCGCGCGCAGGCGTGAGGACTCTATGGTGCATGTGGCCACGGACTACCGTCAGGAACACTGGAGTCTGACTGCCCAACGACGCCAGGACATGATTCGCGGTCCGAGGCCGCTGGCGGGGCTGGCTGCCTTCATCGCAGCGGTGTGGGAAATACTGGCCGTCTCCCGGGGCGCTGACCTCTGGCTGGCAACGGAGATTCCTGTGGCCAGCGGGCTGTCGTCTTCTGCGGCGCTGTCTTTAGGGTTGCTGGCTACCGCCAGAGACTGGCAGGGCGTTCCAGCATCCTCAAGCGACCTCATTCACCAGGCTATGCAGGTCGAGAACGACTATTTGGGAGTGGATTCCGGCATTCTGGACCCGATGGCCATTGTCTTAGCCCAGCACGATTACGCGTTATGGATTGATGCCGGTAAGGAGGATGCCCGCCCCGTAGCATTCGATTACGCTCATGATGGTCAGTGCCTGTGGGTTATCGACACCCACAGCCCCCGCACCCTGGCGTCGAGCGGGTATCAGGAGCGGGTGCATGAAACGGCCGAAGCGTGCCGGCGACTCGAGGTTTGCTGCTTGAGCCAGGCCAGTTTAGAAGAAGTGGAGAAGATCCCGGACCCCGTGCTGCGGGCCCGCGGCCGGCATGTGGTGACTGAAAACGGCAGGGTGTTGGAAACGGTGGAGGCTGCTGCCCAGAAGCACTGGGACCGCGTCAAGCAGTTGTTTTGGGAGAGCCACCAGTCCTTGCGGGATGACTACGGGGTGTCGACTCCGGTGCTCGATGCCACGGTGGCGCGGTTGAAGGAGCTAGGTGTCGGCGCCCGGTTGACGGGGGCGGGGTTTGGCGGGTCCGTCATCGCCTTGGGAGCTTGGGGCGATGGGGCGGCCATTGAGAGGGAACTCCGCGCCCTGTACAGTGAAAAGGGGTGGGACCCTCCGGGAATCATGCCTGTCGACCACCCAGCCCGGGGACTTCACCGTGCTTTCTGATTGACACGGCCCTTCCGTGAAAGAAGTGGATCTTGCGAGGAACCGGCTGACGTCAACTCGACTCGCAAGGGGTCATCCACACGCCCCCTGCAGGTCTCTGGTTCTTGGACTAATCATTCGCCGAATCCTGCGAATGTTTGGTCTGGACGGCGCGAGACATTTTTCGTCTCCCGCGATTGCGGGAGACAGCCGCCTACGCATCCCATTGTCAAAGGGCGAACACGTCGGTAAGATATCACGAAGCGGCCAGAGCATAGCATGGCACGAAAAACTTTCGCCTGACGGCGAGCGCCTTATATCTTTGCCTGAACGGCGAAGTTTTACGGCGCATCTCATAAAAGGAGGCGCTGTTTGTGCGAATCGCGGAGCAGAATTGGGGCGCATGGGGACCGGCGCAGATCCTGGAAACGGAGCAGTGGCGCTTGAAGTGGCTCCCGGGATTTGGGGGCACCTTGATCGAGTTGTTTCACCGGCCGTCGGCCACGCAATTGCTGAGGGTGCCCTCGGGGCCAGAGGTTCTGGCACAGGAGCCGTACGTTTATGGCATGCCTCTTCTCTTTCCCGCTGGGCGCATTGCCGGCGGCATTTGCCGGGTGGAAAACACTGTGTGGCAGTGGCCCCGGAACGATTCGGCCGGCCCCAACCACCTGCACGGGTTTTTGTGGAATACGCCATTTGATCCAGGTGTGGAGTCGGCTCCCGGCCACGTGCGGTTCACTCCAGCGGCCTCGACCGCCGCGCGCCTGCAAGAGATGATGGGACAGCCGCTGTCGGTGTCGGTAGAGTACACGGTAGGAACCACCGTGGAAATCACAGTCGAGGTGCGCAATCTTGGAGACGGATTTGTGCCTTTCGGTCTCGGGTTCCACATGAACGTGCTGCTGGAACGCCCGTGGACTGTCAGGCTGCCGGAGGGAAAAGAGTGGGTAATGGGCCGGGACTTGATGCCAACGGGACAATTCTGGCCGGCCGGACATACTTTGCAGGGCCTGGACAGCGGTCGGGCTGCTGCAGACCTTGTCTGTGATACCTGTTATAGGGTGACAGGCCCTGGGCCCAACCAGGTGCAGCTTTGCGACCAGGCTGGCGGCCTGCGGGCCCGGCTCACATGCCCCCCGCCGTTTACTCAGTGGGTGCTCTACCGCCCGCGTCTGGACAGTAATTTTCTCAGCATTGAACCGTATACCTGGGTGCACAATGCGCCGAATCTGCCGCT
>JAKAAS010000356.1 GCA_021802225.1 Bacillota bacterium | reverse complement strand
GGCTTCCGGGCTTCCGCCAGATTTGCTGCCATGCCTGTCGTAGAATATTCGTGGCTGACAAGACGTTCCCTCTTCCTGTGTTTAAGTAACGGCGGTCGCTTGTGCCGTCTTCAGACTTCCCCTGCGGCTCCGTACGAAGTCCATTCAGCTTTCGTCAAGTCTTGTAATCTATGCGCGCTCTGCGATAATGAATGCGCAGCACCAGACGGATGAAGAAAGGTCAATGGAATGCCCACGATCCTCATTATCGACGATGAAGCTGGAATACGCTATATCGGCCGCATGGTTTTCAGCCAGCGCCAGTGGACTGTGATTGAGGCGGAAAATGGCGAACAGGGACTGCAAATGCTTGCGGAGCATCACCCCGACATCATTTTGCTGGATTACCGCCTACCGGACATGCTCGGCAGCGACTGGCTCTGCGCCGCGAAAAAAATTTCTCAAAGCCCTGTGGTCCTCGTCTCCGCGTCCTCCGAGCTGGCCACATTATCCCATCATCCTGGAGTCGCCGCTGCGCTGGCCAAACCATTCCGGCTCGAAAAACTCTGGCAGACGGTTCAAGGCGTGCTGCCAACTCCTGCCAAGGGCAGCGTTACCGTGAACACCGACCCGCCTCCCGGACGGGGCCGGTAAGAGACGTCTCCCCCCCATCTTGGCGACAAACATCCCCGTGAGGTACAGTCCCAGTCCCATCCCACCGGTCGCTGGGCGGTGCGCGGGATCGGGAACGCGGGCAAAAATATCCTGGCGCAGCTTGTGGTCGATGCCCGGTCCCCGGTCCATCACCCGCAAGGCAACCATATCCTTGACCGCTTCCACTTCCACTTCCACCGCTTCCGTCCCTGGGCTGAACCGGCCAGCGTTTCCCAAAAGCGCTTGCATGACTGTCAGCAGCATCTCGTAATTGAGATGCGCGCGCAATGTTTCAGGGCCCCGGTAGCGCCATATCCTCTCGGGCCACATGCGCTGCGCAATATCGACTTCCGAGCGCGCCATGGCCGCAAAATCCAGAGCCTCCCCGTCTTCAAGACTGGGGTCGCGGGCCGCTTCAGCCGCCCCCCAAATTTCTCGGATCGTGCGTCCCAACCGCATGGATTCCCGCCAGATAATGAGGGCGGCCTCCGACACTTCGGGAGCGTCCGCCCCGGGCAGGACCTGCAGCAGCTCCGAAACACCTTGGATGATGGTGACGGGGGTGCGGAACTCATGCGATGCCAGGGACAGGAACGATTCATGGTGGCGCTCCGCCATCACCTGCACCGTGACGTCGGTAAAGACGGCCACCCGGCCCTGATAGTGGCCGTTGGCATAGGCTGGCCGGGAAGCCCAGCGCAGATAGCGGGTGGGAATCCCCTTCAGTTCCAGCACCTGATCCACCCATTCTTCCCGGTTCGCGGCAATCCGGCTCACAATTTGCTCAAATTTCTCGGGGTCTTGAAACATCTTGCGCATGGCCTTCACCGCCACCGCCAACTCCTGATGGAGCAGGACGCGTGCCATTCCGAACAGCTCGGCAAACTGCTGATTGAAATATTCGACACGGCCCTCAAAAACATGGACAGCCGCCGCCCCGGTCATCCCCGTCACGGCGCGGCTTACGACTTCGCTTTGGGTTTTGCTCTCCCACAAGTTCATCCACTGCCATCCCAGGCTGAGCGTCCTCGCCACATTCTCCCAGCGCGGTCCAAAAGCGCGGTCCTGCACCGGGGGGTCGCGCCACATGACCGTCAGCACCCCCATGACCGCCACGCCGGGCCCAAACAGTGGGAGACTGGCCGTTGTCCGGATTCCCGAAACGCGGGACCACGCCCGGAAAGCCAGCGAAGGGTGGGCGCACAAGTCTTCCACTATGAGCGGCTCGCCCGATTCCCGCACGGTATCCAAGTGCCGGAAGGAACCGCGGGCCGCAAACAAACGTTGGTGAGCCTGGGGATCCAGCCCGGTGGATGCCGCCAAAGTCCAGCGGCCCCAAGGCGCGGACAGCCACAGCGAGAGCGCTGGCACCCCATAAGACGCTGCCACCTGCTCCAATATCCACTGTGCGCCTTGTTCTTTCATATGCATATTCTCTGGCTGGCTCTCCAGGTATCTCTGGAACTCAGCCATAAAATTAAAAGCGTCATCGGCAAGCGATGCGCGGGAACGGAACGGCTCCATAAATCCTTGTCCCCAAATCCGGCAGTGGCACCCCATGCTCTGGGCGGGCCGCCACCATCACGTGCCCTCCTCTGATTGGGGATTCTCTCCTTTGCCAGCAATTTTCTTCTACAGAAGAGTGTTGACCTCCGGTTCAGGCCTCCTGCGCAGGCAGCGTGATGACAAACTCGGTGCCCGGGCTGAGATCTTTCACGAGGATCACACCGTGGTGGCTGTCAATGACGCGCTTGCAGAAGGCCAGACCCAAGCCATGTCCCTCCATTTTAGAAGTATAATACGGCCGGAACAAAAAAGGGCGGATATCACTGCGAATTCCCGCACCGTCATCGGAGACATCAATCACTACCGCATAGTCTCTACTGGTAATATGGATCCCAATAGTTCCCTGTTCCCCAATGGCATCCGCGGCGTTATGCACCAAATTGCGCAGGACCTGCCGCAGTTGGCGCTTGTCCCCGCGGTAGGGCGCAGACTCTCCCGTCACCTGCACCGTGATTTCATGCCGGGCCAGAACAGTTTGATATTCGTCTGCCACCTCGCGCGCCAGCAGTGCCATGTCAAACTCCTCATGAGGGTAGCCCGACACGAATCCCGCCATCAAATCTTCCAGGCCGTCCGCGATGCGCTGCACCAAGTCGTCCATCTTGGCGACAAGCGGGCTGGAATTTTCGGACGTGAGTATCTCCATG
The DNA here is from genome assembly GCA_021802225.1 of Bacillota bacterium. The sequence continues at coordinate 716 of JAKAAS010000356.1, read as the reverse complement.
TACCCCGCCAGCACTGCCAGCGGATTTCTGAGTTCGTGAATGCCCGTCGCCGCCATCACGCTGGCCGAATGAAATTTTACACGCTGGGCAAAATTCGCGCCGAGCAGGTCCACCCACAGGGGAGGGACCGGCTCGCCAAATCCCATCGTCACGAGACCCACTTCTGTCGCAACATAGTACCGGGACAGCATCTGCCCGTCCGTGCCGTATTCACAGTCTTCCCAATGCAGAAATTCCAGGCCGGTGTTCAGCCGGCGGCACTCGTTCCAAAAGCCAACAATCGCGTCTTCCATGACATCACCCTCATTCCGCCGTCTCCCGCACCTCTTGACGCTAGAGATGGGGGAGAGATAATGGCATCAATGACATTATTGGCGCCGGCGAGGAGCATCGCCATGACTCCTGTGGATTTATTTGCGGTACAGCCCTATATGACTTTAAACGACTACTCCAACGCCGCTTCATTTTACCATAAATTGGATCTCCTGATGGCGACGGTCGATAAAAAGATCCGGCCCGCAGTCTCTGCTCTGGTTGTTTTTCCCGAGGATCTGGCGACATTTCTTGTCCTGGCGGACAACATGGATGCCATTCGGGGAGCGGACACGATGGACGAAGCTTTTACCAGAATTGGGCGACGCCTGGCTGTCCCGCTGCTGGCCACCATGGCGCGCTACCGCACAGCAGGTGGCAGCGTCTTATGGGGTGCCAGCGCT
>JAKAAS010000355.1 GCA_021802225.1 Bacillota bacterium | reverse complement strand
ACCTGTGCCCCCGGCTCGCTGATGAAAAGGGCTGGGGAGTATCGTCCGGCCCCTTGCAGGGTACGGTCAAAGTGTTGAGCGAGAAGGTGCTCCGGCAAGCCTATGGGGCGTGGTTTGCGGAGCGGGCGAGTTTGGCGGGGGAAGCGGACCGCTCCGCAAATCTTGCCAAAACCTTGTTTGCCAAGGCAGAAGACGGCGGCTGGGGACTGCCCTTGATGCTGACAGACGATCTCAACTACATCTGACAATATTCTTGCGGGAGCAGAAGAAAAGAAGGGGTATCATGGTGATCCGCCCGTACCGGGCCGGCGATGAAGCGGCTCTTGTGGATTTGTGGAATATGGCGGCGCCCCAAGACGGCATCAACTCTTGGAGGTTCCGGAAAAAGATTCTTCTGGATGCGAATTTTGACCCGCGGGGGCTGCTGGTGGCGGAGGAGCAGGGCGATTTGGCGGGGTGGCTTCTTGCCCTGACCCGGCAGTTGCCAATGCGGGGAACGGAATTGGAGGAGGACACCGGTTGGATTACGGCTTTCGGGGTTCATCCCGCCTGCCGGCGCCGGGGAATTGGCACCCAGTTGTTTGATGGGGCTGGGGATTTTTTCCGGGACAGAGGCCGGAGCACCGTGTATTTTGCCTCTTACGCTCCCCACTACTTCCTGCCCGGCATTGACGTGGAGGTCTATCCGGCAGGATACCAGTTGCTTCAGCGCGAGGGATTTCGGGTGCTGTACTCCCCGGTGGCAATGGACAAGAATCTGGTGGGATTCACCACCGGGGATGATGTGCGGGAGGTCAGCCAGCGCCTCTCGCGCCAGGGGTACGAAATCGGAGCGCTGGCGTCTTCTGCGGTCTGGCCCCTGCTGGACTTTGTGGCCAGGGAATTCGATGCGGACTGGCTGCGGGCGATTCGTGAGGCCCTGGCCGGGGGCGTGCCCGATGGCCAGATTCTTGTCGCGCGGGGCCCTGGCGCCACCGTGGCGGGATTCGCGATGTACGGGGGGTACGACGGGATAGGGGAGCGCTTTGGCCCCTTTGGCGTCGCTCGGGCACTGAGGGGGACGGGTCTGGGCAAGGTGCTGCTCTACCGAACACTGGAGGCCATGGCACAGGCGGGGATGCATTCCGCCTGGTTTTTATGGACGGGAGAGCAGGAGCCCGCCGGGCATCTGTACCGGCGGGCCGGATTTGCTGTCACCCGGCGGTTTCATGTGATGGTGAAGGACTTGAAGGGAGGCCAGGGGCAATGATGGTGTTGGCGATCGGGGCCCATGCGGGCGATATGGACCTGACCTGCGGGGCTGTGCTGGCGCAGCATGTGCTGAACCACGATGAGGTGGCGCTGGTGCACTTGACGCCGGGAGAGAAGGGACACCCGAGCATGCCGGTGGCAGAGTATGCGGCGCAAAAACGGGAGGAAGCCAAGGCCTTTGCCAGGGATATCGGGGCGCAGGTCCGGTTTTTAGACTACCGGGACACGGAATTGCCGGTGAATGGCCGCGTCGTGGACGAGGTGGCCGACATCATCCGCGAGTTGCGTCCCAGCATTGTGGTCACGCACTGGAAGAACAGCATTCACCCGGACCACGCCAATGCCCACCGGATCACGGAGCAGGCGCTGTTCTATGCCAGCCTCAAGACCTATGAGCGCCCCCAGCCTTCGCATTTTGTGCCGCATGTGTATTACGCCGACAACTGGGAAGACAGTGCCGGATTCGACCCCGAGGTGTTTGTGGACATCCAGCCCGATGCTTATGAGCGCTGGCTGCAAGGAGTCTCCCGGTATGCCTACGCCCGCGGCGAGACCACACGCTTTCCCTTTATCGCCTATTACAATGCCCTCATGGTTGTGCGGGGCGCTCCCCGGGGATTTCCCATGGCGCAGGCCTTCATGGTGCCGGAAGGGGACCTGCATAAACGCCTCAGCCTTCTGGGGTCATGATGGAGAGGGGGAACATGCTTGGTCCAGCTGGGAATTGAGCGTCTGCTTGAGGCCGAGAGGCACCATGTGGCAGGGCGCAAGGCGGCTGTCGTCACCAACTACACCATGTGCGACGGCCAGCTCGCACCGGTCATTGACCGGCTGCAAAATGCGTTTCCCGCCGAGATTGCCGCCCTCTTTGGCCCTGAGCACGGAGTGCGCAGCGAAGCCAGAGAAGGCGAGAGTGTGGAGTCGGGGACTGATGAGCACTCGGGACTGCCGGTGTTCAGCCTCTACGGGGAGGTGAGGACGCCCAGGCCGGAGATGCTTGCGGGACTGGACGTGCTGATTTTTGACCTGCAGGACATCGGCAGCCGCTACTATACCAATTTGAGCACTCTGGCGGCTGTGATGGGGGCCTGCGAGCAGGCGCAGGTGGCCTGTCTGGTGCTTGACCGCCCCAATCCCATCTCGGGCCGGAGGGAGGGGCGCCTGGTGCAGGAGGGATTCACCTCATTTGTGGGCCAGCTGCCCGTGCCCGCCCGCCACGGAATGACGATGGGGGAGATGGCGCGCTGGATCCGGCGCACGCGCCTTCCCGGACTGGATCTCTCGGTGGTGCCCTTGGGCGGTTGGGAGCGGGAGATGTATCTGGATGAGACGGGGCTGCCATTCGTGCCGTCCTCCCCCAACACCACGGGGGTCGATATGATGACGCTGTATCCGGGCACATGCCTGGCCGAGGGGGTGAATGTCTCCGTGGGGCGGGGCACGGCGAAGCCGTTTGAACTGATAGGGGCGCCCTACATTGACGGATTTGCGCTGGCCCAGGCCTTCAACCGCCAAGATCTGGAGGGAATTCGGGCCCGCCCCGTGTTCTTCCGGCCATGGCGCTCGGAATACGCCGGGAAGCTGTGCCAGGGAGTGCAGCTGCATGTGACCGACCGGCGCCGGCTGTCGTCCTGGCGGGCTGGCATCACTGTGCTGCAGGCGGTGCACGACCTCTATCCCGCGGACTTTGCCTTCACGGCGCCGGAGCATGGGCGTCCCTTCTTTGACTTATTGGCGGGGTCGGCGGAGCTCGGCCGCAGCATTCTGGAAGGGCGGGGTCCCGGGTTCTGCGAGGGTGAGGCGCCAGACCTTGAACAGTTTCAGCAAGAGACCGCACCGGACCTGCTGTATTAGTCCGGGTGCGGAACACAAGTGAGGTGCGAAATGACAGGAGAGCAGCTGAAGAACCTTATCGGGCAGGTTATGGTGTGCGGATTTCCAGGGGACAGCCTCGGTGACCAGGCCAGAACTCTGATTGAGACACACCATGTCGCCAATATTATCCTCTTTTCCCGCAATGTGACCTCCTCTTGGCAGGTGCAGAAACTGAACCGGGACTTGCAGAGCCTGGCTGCGTCGAGCGGGCAGCCGCTTCCCCTGCTGATCTGCACAGACCAGGAAAACGGCCTGGTCAGAAGGCTCAGCCAGGATGTGCCCGGACTGCCGGGCAACATGGCGGTAGGGGCGAGCCACGACGCTGGGCTGAGTCTCGAAACGGGGCGGGTGACGGGGCGGCTCTTGGCCGCTCTCGGCATCAATATGGACCTGGCCCCGGTGCTGGATATCAATAACAACCCCCGCCAACAGTGCCAGCA
>JAKAAS010000354.1 GCA_021802225.1 Bacillota bacterium | reverse complement strand
TGGCCCGCTCATCCATCCTGCGCACTGGGCCCGCGTGAAGTCGTATGTGGATTTGGCGCCGGTGGAAGGCTTCACGGTGGCGGCTGGAGGGCGGCGTCCTCCGGAGTTCTTGCAGGGCAATTACCTTGAGCCCACATTGCTGACAGGGGTCCGCAATGACATGCGGGTGGCGCAGGAAGAAATTTTTGGCCCCGTGCTGACCGTTATTCCATTTCATACGGAAGAGGAGGCCATGCTGTGGGCCAATGATGTCCGCTATGGACTGGCCAGTTATGTGTGGACCGGCGATGTCGCCCGCTCCCAACGGTTTGCCCAAGGCATTGAAGCGGGCATGGTGTGGGTCAACTCGCAGAATGTCCGCGACCTGCGCACGCCCTTCGGAGGCTCCAAGTGGTCAGGATTCGGCCGGGAGGGTGGACATTACTCGTTCGACTTCTATACAGAAACCAAGACCGTGCACGTCGCAGCGGGATCGCATCCCATTCCCCGACTGGGGATTTAGAGGAAAGGAGACCACCATGTCTGAGGAAGAGGCAGCGCGGCAGCAATTGCGGGCTTTCCGGCAAGCCTGCGGACAATTCGTGACCGGGGTGACGGTGCTCACCGCCCAGGAAGGCGACCACGTGCACGCCATGACAGCGAACGCCTTTATGTCCGTGTCCCTGGAGCCCCTCCTGGTGGCCACGGCCCTCAACCGGTCGGCAAAAATGCGCCAAGTGCTCCAACACCAGCCAGACTTCGCCATCAGCATCCTCAATCATGACCAGCAGTACTGGTCTGACAAGTTCGGAGGGCGTCCTCTGACCCAGGCCGAGCCAGTTGCTGTGCCCGTTCCTTTTCACGCCGAGGACGATCGTTATGCCGTGGTAGACGAGGCGGCCGCGTGGTTTTTATGCACCGCCGTGCAGGAAGTGGAGGCCGGCGACCACATCCTCATAATTGCCCAGGTTTCCCGGTTTGGGATTGGCTTCGACGGCCCCAAACCCTTGGTGTTTTTCGGTGGCCGCTACTATCATCATCTCGATGAGGAACGGGAGACCGAATGGCTGCTCTTGGAGAGGTAGCCGGCCAGAGAGATTTTTGCTAACCCGGCGCAGGGCGGGGAGACGGCGACAATCATGCGGTGTCGTCTCCCCGCCCGTTTTTGCCGTCTGCTGGCCCCTGGTATTTCCCGCGATATTCGGGGAAGACAATTTGGGACAAATGGACATACGTTGCCAGGCCAAATAGGAATAATGTCATATTAAGCTTGTGCGAATAGTTGCTGGACTCTTGGGCTCGAGGCGGGACAGCACGGGGGCACGGCACATTGCCACTCTGGCAGAGTCAACCTGAGGGCCATACTGAGAAAGGGCGCATAGAGAAATTGACACGGACACCTGGGGAGCGGGAGGCTTTTGCATGATGGGTCGGAACTTGCCTTGGCTTTACACGAATCGCGCATTGCGCAGTTTTTCGACGGCGTTTTTGACAGTGGTCTTCCCGCTGTATTTGGCGGTATCGGGGTACAGCGCGGCTAAAATCGGTCTCGTGCTGTCGCTGTCGGGGATTGTCAGCGTGGTGCTGCTGGCCACGGTGGGGGTGCTGGCTGACAGCGGCCGCAAACGCTCACTCATCGGTCTCGGCGTTCTAGCAGTTCTTGGCGGCTTGGCCATGGCGCTCTCCCCCGCCATGTGGGTAGTCGTGCTGGCCTCCGGATTGGGTGGTGTGGGAAAAGGGGGCGGGGCAGGCAGCGGCGGGTCATGGGGCCCCTTTCTCCCCGCCGAACAGCCCTTGCTGGCTGATTCCGTCACGTCTGCAAACCGCACCAAGGTGTTTGGACAGATTTCTTTTGTCGGCGTGATCACGGGCGCCGCTGGATCCTTGGTCGCTGTGGTGCCGGCTTTCCTGCACAATCGGGGTTGGTCTTGGATTGCCGGGTATCATGTTCTCTTTATCGCCAGCGCGGGGCTTGCAGTCGTGATGATCCTCTCGGCGCTGCCCTTGCGCGAGTCCCGGCGTCCATCTCCGTCCTCAAAGGCTCCGCCAGCCGATGCCCCCCCTATTAGTTTCCGCCAGCTGATTGGCCGCCTCGGGTTGACCAATTCTCTCAATGGCTTGGCGATGGGATTTATGGGCCCACTGCTGACCTACTGGTTCTACAGGCGTTACGGAGCGGGAACTGCTGAGTTGGGAATGTTTTATGCTGTGGTGAACCTAGCTACCGCTGTGCCGTATCTGCTGGCATCCAAGGTGGCCAAGCGAATGGGTGCTGTCAATGCCGTGTCGGTTACGCGGGCGCTAAGTGTCGTGTCCTTGTTGGCGATGGCTTTTATGCCCGCGTTCTGGGAAGCCGCCCTGTGGTTTCTTGTCCGGATGGTCTTCAATTCCCTGGGAATGCCCACACGCCAATCCTATACAATGGGTGTCTCCGATGACCGGTACCGGAGCCGCGTAGCGGCCTTCAGCACGCTGCCTGCCCAGGTGACGGCGATGATTTCTCCGGTGATAGGGGGCGTGGCCATGGAGACGATGCTGGACTTTCCGATTTTCGGCGCCGCCTTTTTCATGAGTCTGAATGTGGTCGCCTACTCCATGGCGTTTCGCCATGTGCTTCCGCCCGAAGAAACAGACCATGCTAAGCATCCCGCGACGTGACCCGCAGACCCTTCTGTCCTTGTGGTGGCCGGCGGCAGTTTCAAGGATGAGGCCCGGTAAGGAGCGTGTGAGTGAAAGGAACTTGGGCCAGCGCGACACAGCCCAATAAGAATGGCATACGGGGCTAAAAGCGGGTGCCAGGGCAGTTGTCCTGGCACCCGCTTTTACTTGGTTAAGCGCGCGGGGCTCATGCTCAAGGCCTTGACTGCAACCGCTCCGACAACAGGCCGCGCTTCTTTTATCTGTGCACTGTCAGCGTCCAGACTCTTTGCAGCGGTCACACAGGGCAATGCGGGTTAACAGAGACAGAGGGAAGTGCGCATCCCACAGGCGGTGCTGAATGCCTTCTAGCTGGCGCACGTTCACCTGTGTGGGCTCCCCGCATTTAGGGCAGGCGACCCAAGGTACACGGACGAGTTCGCGGAGCGGTCCGGGCTCCCGGAGATAGCTGCCTCCCGTGATGTGGAGGCTGTGCTGCGGGCAGATGGACACACAGGCATTGCATCCGGAGTATCCGGGATCCACGGCAGTCAGGGCCACTCCATTGCCGTCGCTGATAGTGGACAGCACGTGCTCGGGACAGTGGGACACGCAAGCCCCACAAACATCGCATGAGTCATCGGCTGCCACCGAGTATCCCAAGTCCGGAGCGCCGGCATCCGCTTCAAAGGTCATCTCTTCCGCGAGGAGGCGTACACGCTCCCACCGGCTGTCAGGCCACGGCACGGGACTGTCCGGTGCCCATGTTGCGTACTGACGGATCCACTGGTTGCGTTCTTGAGCGAGATGCGCTCCTGGGTGCAAGGGGCAGGTTTCGTCCGGGCACAGCAGGTCCAGAGCGGTTCCGGCGCTGGCCGCGGCTAACAGGTGATGCCAGCCCAATTCCCCTATGCATTCGACTCCCAGCGCCAAGCCATTGAGAGAATTGGT
>JAKAAS010000353.1 GCA_021802225.1 Bacillota bacterium | reverse complement strand
AACAGCGGTTGGCCCGTCTCGAAAAGAAAAAGCCCCGTCCTTCCGGGCGGGCCAAGAAGCCCTCCGCGCCACGCAAGGAATCATAGGCGCGGAAGAACTTTTTTTCTTTCGCGCTAACACGGTGGGGCGCAAGCGTGTCCGCGAATACGTTCATCGCCGCGCTGCCTCTACCGTCGTCCTTTCGCCGGATCTCGCTGAAACTTGCGGCTCAGTTACAGCATCCGACGCCTTAAACTCGGGCAGGCTTTCTTTCTTGGGCGGTCTACCCTGACTCGGGCTGCTGGGATAGCGGCCAAAGGAGACCCGCCATGCCCCTTGCGGGGCGCACACGCGGATGAAAAAGGAGGGGCGGATCGCGCTATGATTGTCGTAGCCTCCGACCGAGATCGTGTTCACTCTGATGCTTCGAGCTCGTAAAGGAGACGGATTCCGGCCACGTCGACCGCTCTGGCCTGTTGCGATCCGGCGCGGGCGGACTAGCACGTCGAGCAGATTTTTGAGACCTTCCGTGGCGGTCGGAGGATTACTCTCGTGAGGTGGTCACCATGGAGACGCTGAAGGTGGCCGTGACCCCTGGGGCCGGGCTGGATATTCATAAGAAGGCGATTGTGGAGCGTGTTTACCCCCACCCTGGCAGAGACGCGGTCCTTTGGCGCGCTGACGGATTGGCTGATCGCCTGTGGCGTGACGCAGATGGCGATGGAGGCCACCGGAGTGTATTGGAAGCCGGTGGTGAATGTTCTGGAGTCGAATGAGTTTTCCGCGGTGTGCTGTGGTGGTCAATCCCCAGCAGATTCGGGGCATGCCGGGCCGCAAGACCGATGTGCGGGATCTGCTGGGGATTGCCTCGCTGCTCCGGGTGGGCGTGCTCAAGGGCCGCGACATTCCGCCCCGACCCCAACGGGAACTGCGGGAACGGGTCCTCTACCGGACCAGTTTGGTTCAAGCCCGGGCCCTGGAGGCGAACCGCCTCCAGAAAGTGTGGGAAGGCGCCAATATCCCACTCAGCAGCGTGATCAGTGATGTGCTCGGCGTTTCGGGCCAGGGGATTCTGGACGCCTTGGTGGCGGGCGAATCCGATCCGCAAGTCCTCGCGCGGCTGGCCGATCGCCGCATTCGCGCGTCGGCAGACACCTTGACAGCCGCACTGCACGGACTCGTCCAGGCTCACCAGCGGCTCCTGCTCAAGGTGCAGCTGGGACACCTGACCTTTCTCGACCAGCAAATTGCCACGCGCAGTGATGAAATCACCGCTCGTCTGGCAAATTTTGATGAGACACTCACCCGTTTGGCCACGATTCCCGGAGTCGGGCGCCGCACGGCTTAGGATCTGGAGCGGTTTCCCTCTGCGCCCCAACTCGTCTCGCGGGCCGGCTTCAGCCCGGGGCAGCACGAGAGTGTGGGGCACGCTCAATCCGCCCGGACCCGCAAGGCCTTGCGGAGGGCACTCGTGGAGGCAGGGCAGGCTGCGGGCGGCGATGGCCACGGGCGCCACATTCTCATCGCGGCTTACGCGATCGTGAAGAGGCCGGATGTCGTCTACCAAGACTTGGGCAGCAACTATTTTGATCAATGCGATCAGCAGGCGGTGACCCGGCGCTTAGCGGCGCTGGGATACAACGTGACCCTCGAGCCACTGGCTCCAGCCGTCTAAATATGGGGGACGCTCCCACTCATGGGTACTGCAATTGGTGTTTGGGACTATTTTTGGGTATCCGTATTTCATGATTGATCGGCCGTTGTGCCTCCCTGAATGAACCGAGTCGTTTTCCGTTGATCGGAGTCATGCGTAAGCCGCGGCACAACCAGTCAAAAGTGACTGTGCGCATGTCTTGTGCTTAGGACGCTAACGCCCCCATTTGTTGGCTAATACTCCTCTTACGCATTCCAGGCGCTAGTCCGGGCGAATTTCTGCCTCCAATCTGGTGAGCCAATCCTGTACTAGCGTCGCAAAGATGTCCGGTTGTTCGATTTGTAGGTTGTGTCCGGCTCTATCCAGCACGGCGAAAGTGGCCCTCGGGTAATTGGTCAGCAGTCGCGCGGCGTCCTGATACCCGACCACATGATCCTGTCGACCGGTAATGATCAACGTCGGATACCTCAGTGTGACCGACGACAGGTCGAAACTGAAACCATAGCCATTTTGGCGAATGCGATGGAGGAATTCTTCATGGGATTGTTTCGAGGGGCGTAAGATTTCGTTTTGAAACCGCTCCCATTCACGTTGGCCCTGCAGTACGGCGATGCTCGTGAATTCCTCCGCATCGTCTGGCGCCAATCGGGCCACCAAGGCATCATCCCGTTTGAGAATGGTCTGCTGCGGGACCGCTCTGTCATCGAATTCCGGGATAATCATCGGCGCTAGCAGCATCATGCCCCGAACCCACGGCTGACGATAACGGACAATCCCTTGAGCGATATAGCCGCCATAGGAGTTTCCGCAAACGATGAAGGGTTCATCAGGAATCATATTCTGAAGACAGTGCAATACCGCGTCTAGCATATCATCCGAGTTCTGAATTGACGGTTGAGGTTTTGAGCGCCCCATACCTGGCAAGTCTATATAGATCCTCTGCCATCCGCTCCGTTTCTCGAATACCGGCTCCATGGCATGCATTAACACGTGATGGTCCAGGGTCCATCCATGCAGCATGACAACGGGGTACCCATCTCCAATGACCTCGTAATGAATCGACAATCTCTCGCACTTCCCTTCGCACTCGTACATGGTGAACCGGGCACAATACATTAGCACGACCCGTGCGGTGGTGTGTACTTCTGCCCATTAACCGAAGATAGAGTCTGTCAGGACACCGTGCTCCGGGAATCGTGACCGTCGGACCGACACTGTCCAGTGCGGACGCGTTGGCCGCGATTCCGGGGCAAGGGAGGCATTAGTTCACTTCCACCTCAGCAATCGTCTCCACCGATTCAGGCACGGACATCCCCTGCTGCGCCAGATATTCTAGCGTCAGTTCGATTGCCTCGGTAACATTATCCAAGGCCTGCCCACGAGTCTGTCCAACGCTGGTGCAACCTGGCAAGACGGGAACATAGGCGAAAAACTCACCGTCGCCACGGTCTACCACTACGGTGTATCGGGCCACTCCATTCATCTCCTTCCCACCGTTATACCGTGGGCGGAGCACGAGGTTACGGGCTGTGTTGGTCCACCCCTTCCGTCGTTTGCCCAGAGGCCTCTTAACCTTCTTGTCTCTGACCTGGCAATTAGTGCAAGTCTCTCCACCTGCTACCGAAAGCCGACATCGATTATGGGACTAAACTGTCCGTTAGTCCATCAACAACTACCCGATTATAGTGTAGCAGGTCGGCATCTTTGTGGGTTAGGTATTCCTAAAGCAAACCTAAGGTCGTATGGAGCGGGCCCGGAAGGCACGCGCAGGGAGATGGGCCGCAAAAAAGACGGAGCCGCAACCACTTCCTCGGTTGCAGCTGAAAATCACCCGTCGGTGCTCCAGGGATCCAATTATTTTCATACATGGCTGGTTAACTCAGGTGACAGGGATCGGACCTTAAAATCGCTAGGGTTATACGGCCTAACGCCAATCGCCGCATTATCGCTTTT
>JAKAAS010000003.1 GCA_021802225.1 Bacillota bacterium | reverse complement strand
GTAGGCCACGGCGACAAGGGCGAGGCTGAAGGCGGTGGAGATTTCGGCGCGGTACCAGGGCGAGATATCTGGCCTGAGCCGGCCAGACAACAAGAGGCTCAAGGCGTAGAGAACGGCGGATGCCAATCCCAGAAGAATGCCGGGAAGAGGAAAAATCCATCCGCGGATTCCGCCCGCCATCACAGTCCCCGCCAGGACAATGAGTATGCCGTAGCGCTGGGCGCGGTTGGGCCAGTGACGGTGAAACAATCCGGAGAGCAGAGGGAGAATCCAGGTAAACTGAAACAGCAGCACGATGCCAACCGACCCTGGCAGAAAGGCCAGGCTGTGATAATAGGTCAGGGACACGCCTGCGCCGAAGGCTCCCACGGCTGCCATTGCCAAGTAGTCCTGCAGGTGGGGCCGCGCTCTTGGGCCTGCACCGGTCCGGCCTATCTGGAACAGCAAGAGACTCACCGGATATTGCGCGAGCGTCAGCCATGTGACGGGTACACCGTGGGTGATGCCGAGTTTGACCAAAGGGGTGACAACGCCATACGCGGCGCCAGCCATCAGCATCAATACGACGTAAAGGGACTGGGTGCTCGTTTTCCGCTTCATCCTTTCTTGCGAGCCATCAGGGATCGGGACCCAGTTAGCTGCGGTTGCCCGCAATCCGAGGCGGGTGGGGGACTGGCGCGGCGCGAACCGGAGGACATCAGGCAGGATTGGTCGCGCGGCATTGTCGCTTGATGCCTCTCCATGATATAACAGGGCTGGCATGGAGGGAAAGGACGTTTTATATCATGGAGGGACCGCTCCCGGGCAGGCTTCTCCTGCAGATGGCACGGGACTTGCTATAATACTAGAGACCTGAACGTGCCGCCGGGGAAACTCCGGCCGGGCCGAAAGGATGGGATGGGGATGGAACAGGTGCAGCGGGGGCCGATTTTATGGACGCCCAGCCCGTCGCGCGTCAAGAATGCGAGAATCACGCAGTACAAAGAATGGCTGAAGGCTCATACTCAGCTGGAATTTTCGGAATACAGCGATCTGTGGCAATGGTCCGTGGATCATCCTGATGATTTCTGGCACAGTGTGTGGGAATATTTTGGAGTGATGGCAGCCACGCCCTTCACGCAAGTTCTTGCCGGAGCGCAAATGCCGGATATCAGCTGGTTTCCGGGGGCCCGGCTAAATTATGCGGAACACAGTCTGACCCAGCGCGGGCAGGAATTGGCAGTGCTTTACGAAGGTGAGGACGGGGAGCGGGTTCAGTGGTCGTGGGATGAACTCTATGAAGAAGTGCGGCGCGTGCGGGGGGCCATGGAGACCATGGGCGTTGGGCTGGGTGACCGGGTGGCCGCTTATGTCCCAAACATTCCTCAGAGCGTGGCGGGTTTCCTGGCCTGCGCAAGTTTGGGAGCCGTCTGGTCGAGCTGCTCTCCGGACTTCGGGGCACAAGCGGTATTGGACCGATTTCAGCAGATTGAGCCAAAGATACTGATTTGCATCGACGGGTACCGGTACAATGGCAAAGCCCATGACCGCCGAGAGGTCGTGCAGGCGCTGCAGGCGGGACTGCCGAGCGTCAGGCATACGATTATGATCCGCCATTTGTTCCGGAATGAACCGTGCGGGAGCGGTGTCGAAGATTATGCTGCGCTGCGCTCGGATGCCCCTTTGCGTTTCGAACCGGTGGCAGCGAGCCACCCTCTGTGGATTCTCTATTCGTCGGGGACGACAGGGCTGCCTAAACCCATTGTGCAAGGGCACGCCGGAATTTTGCTGGAGCATCTGGCCGCGCTGGCCTTTCACCTCGATCTGGGCCATGGGGACCGTTTCATGTGGTTTACGACCACAGGCTGGATGATGTGGAATCTGCTCGTCTCCGGTCTCTTGGTGGGCGCCAGCATTGTGCTCTATGATGGAAATCCGGCCTACCCCGAACCGGACCGCCTGTGGCGGCTGGCTGAAGGGCTCGGGGTGACCTTTCTGGGTACCAGCGCAGCCTATATCGGGATGTGCCAGAAGAAGTCGCTGGATGTCCGCACCCTTGGTCTGGCGTCCCTTAAGGCTATTGGCTCGACGGGATCCCCTTTAACCCCGGAAATGTTCGACTGGGTTTATGAAAAAGTCATGGCAGACGTGTGGCTGACATCCCTGAGCGGCGGTACCGACATCTGCAGCGCTGTGGTCGGTGGCGTGCCGACCCTCCCCGTGCGGAGCGGGGAGATTCAGTGCCGGTATCTGGGGTCCAAAGTGGAGGCTTTTGATGAAAGCGGCCATGCGGTGCGCAATCAGGTGGGAGAATTGGTGATTACCCGCCCGATTCCCTCAATGCCCCTTTTTCTCTGGGGAGATGACGCAGCAAAATCCCGCTACCACGCTAGTTATTTTGATGTATTTCCGGGTGTCTGGAGGCACGGCGACTGGATTCTCGTCCATGATGACGGGAGTGTGGTGATTTACGGACGGTCTGATGCCACCATAAACCGCGGCGGAATTCGCATGGGCACGAGTGAATTTTACCGCGTGGTTGAGGAAGACGCGCGCGTGTTGGACAGCCTCGTGGTGGATCTGTCGGCCATGGGAATAGAGAAAGGGCTGATCCTGTTGGTGGTCCAAAAACCCGGCGGGGACGACAGTATGATTCTGACTGGCGATCTCCGCCGCCGGCTGCGTGAAGCGCTGTCCCCCCGCCATGTGCCGGACCAGATTTTTGTGGTGCCGTCCATCCCTAAAACACTCAACGGAAAGAAGATGGAGGTTCCCGTCAAAAAGCTGTTAATGGGCACCGCAGCAGAGCAGGCGTTCAACATCGGCGCCATGGAGAATCCAGACGCGGTGGCCTACCTGGCCACTCATGTCAAGCCCCAAGTCGGGATGAAGAAGTAACACACGCTACACCGGGCCTAGTTGCGGCCCGGTGCTCTGTGTCTGTATCAAAGCTTAGTCCCTAAATTGCAGGTCAGCAAGTTTGGCAATGCGGGCGAAATATGGAAGAGAATACGTGATTGCCGCCAAATGGGCCTCCGGGGTCATTGCCGCGCAGGCGTCCTCGACTACGGTGAAATTATATCCTAGATCTGCCCCCACCCGGACCGTGCTTTCCACGCCGATGTTGGTTGCAATGCCCCCAATGACTACATGGCTAACCGCCATGGCCCGTAGAAGGTGGTCCATTTCTGTCCCCGTAAATGCGCTCCGCACATGTTTGGTGACGACGTGGTCTTCTGGGAGGACGGGCAGGGCGCCGATGATATCAAAGGCATGCGGGTCGGCAGGGTTGGCGCCGGGGCGGGACAATAGCGCTTGCGCCTCCCCCCGCATGGAATGTTTGACGTGGTCGTACGGCCTGACATGGACAAACACCACCGGCACACGATGAGCCCGGGCTGTCTCCAAGAGGCGCTGGCACTGTTTGACAACCGGCTGGAATTGTTCGTGGCCCGCTATCGAGTTCTGCATGTCAATGAACATGACTGCCGTAGTTTGGCGGGGAAAACTTAGAGAATCCATCAGAAGAATGCCTCCTTTCGTGCCGCGAAATCCCGTTTATTATAGCCCATCAATGGAAAAGATACCCTGTGCTAGCATGCGGTTCTAACCGCTCTGCGGCGAGCGGGACAGATTTATGTTAGACTGGCGGAAGTGTAGGATATTTGGCGTAGCAGGATTATTGTTAAGGGGCGAGGACTATATGAACACATCAGGAGCATATCACTTCATTCCGCCCTCCCGATCTATGAAGTGGCTGGGAGTCATCTCCTCTATCGGCATGTATATTATCAACATGGTGGGGTTTCTCGATACCCAAACCGGCTCCGCGCTGGGATGCGGCCCAGACTGGCCTCTGTGCAACGGGGAAGTCATTCCCAATCTCAATAATATCCATGTGATTATCGAATTCGGACACCGCATGCTCGTGGGAGGATTCGCCCTCTTGGCGACAGGTTTTATGATTTGGGCGTTGGTGCGCTACCGGGCGTTTATCGAGGTCAAGATCTTTTCTCTACTGGGAATCGGATTCATCGTCGTGCAGTCTGCTCTGGGAGCCTTGGCCGTAGTTTTTGTCAATCCTCCGACGGTTTTAGCGCTCCACTTGGGGTTTGGCCTGCTCGCTATGGTGGGCGTGGGGCTGCTGACGGTGTTCTTGTTCCAGCTTGACGCGCAGATGCACGGCCGCCCTTCGGGTATTGGGTTTCGCCGCGAAACCTCCCCCAGCACCAAAGCCTGGGTCTGGAGCACATGGATCTTCACCTATTTGGCGATATACTGGGGCTCTTATGTGGCCTTCCGCGGCGCAGGCGGCGCTTGCCCTACTTGGCCCCTGTGCAACGGCAAAGTCTTTCCGGGATTCTCCGGCCTCGTCGGTCTGGATTTTATCCACCGTCTGGCTGCAGTCGCATTGGCTGTGCTCACAGCTGCGCTCCTTTGGCATCTCAAGCAGTACCGCCGCTCGCGCCCAGATCTGTATCGGGGGGCCTTCTGGCTGTTTATCGCCGTCCTCGCCCAGATTGCTACGGGGGCTAATCTGGCCCTCAGCCATGTGGCCACGGGACCCTATCTCCTGCATGTTGCCACGCTGATGCTGCTCTTTGCGGATGTCAGCTATCTGGTGCTGCAAGTGGTGCCCTCAAAAACATTGGAGCAGGCGGCCAGCGCAGCCGGATCTGATGTAAGGTGGACACCGGAGCAGGCGCATAACCCGCAGACCTAGAAACGGCTGCGGGTTTTTTTCAGTTTGCGCCGGATGCGCTGGAGGGCATTATCAATCGTTTTGCGGGGACGCTGCACCGCTAGACTAATCTCTTCGTAACTTTTTCCCTGGCGCCGTGCATTGAAGACTTTCTGCTCAAGAGGTGTCAGGCTTTTTCCCAGGTCGTGAACCAACTGCCGCGAGCATTCCCGGTCAATCACATAAGCCTCCGGCGAAGCGTGGGAGCTTTCAGCGACGGCGTCCCACCAAACCCCTTCGTGAACTGGCTGGTCCAGGGACCATGCCCCGTTGAGAATCTGGTGTTTAGCGCGCGTCGCTCCCACCACGGCCGAAACAATCTGCCGGCTGACACAAAGTTTGGCAAAACCTGAAAAATATCCATGGCGCTCATCGTCGAAATGCTGGATGGCGCTCCAAAACCCGATCCACCCCTCTTGCATGACGTCATCGTGCTCAGCGCCGGGCAGAAAGTACCGGCCGGCTGTGGATTTGATGAGAGACGCGTACCGTGCCATCAGCTGTGCGAGAGCTTCTTCTTGGCCGTCTTTGGCGAGGCTGATCAAGAGGCATTCGTCAATTTTGTGATCGATTTGAACCGAAATCAGGATCTCCTCCCCCAGTAATGCTAATCCGAAGACATCCATCATGCATTATACCGTCGGCGGTCCCAAGCTAAAACCGCTATTTTGGCCAGTCTCGGCGAAATGGGTGATGAATCCAGGCGGATCATCGGATTTTCGAGCGTCTTCTCGTTTTAACCCGTGCTATGATAAACGGAGTAAAAGGGAGAGCCAATAAGGCAGGGGGATAGTGACGTGGTTCAAAATGGAGTGCAATATATCATCCGTCTGATTATGCAAAGGGACGGACTGCCGTTTCGCAATGTGGTCGGGCTGGTGGATGACCTCGGCGGGGATATCATCGCCTGGGACTTGGTGCGCGCCGAGGACCAGAAGACGATTCGGGATCTGACCGTCTTAATGCCGACTGCGGGCCAGCTCAAGGCACTCGTTGACCAGTTGGCAGAAATTGACGGAGTGGCCGTCGAAAATGTGTCGGACCGGACCTTTCTCATGCATTTGGGCGGAAAAATTGAAATTAAACCGCGGGTCCAGATCAAAACCCGAGCTGACCTTTCACATGTTTACACACCAGGCGTGGCTAGGGTGGTGGAGGCCATCGCCGAGGATCCCTCCAAGGCTTTTCAACTCACGATGAAGCGCAACACGGTAGCCATTGTCACGGACGGGTCAGCCATCCTGGGTCTGGGCAATCTCGGCCCCAAGGCTGCCCTGCCGGTGATGGAGGGGAAGTCCGTCCTGTTTAAGTGGCTGGGGAATGTCGATGCGATTCCCATCTGTCTCGACACGAACGACACCGACGAAATTGTTGACACTGTGGTGCGGATTGCCCCGGGGTTTGGCGGCATTAATCTCGAAGATATTTCCGCGCCGCGGTGCTTTGAAATAGAGCGGCGCCTTCAGGAGCGTCTGGACATCCCCGTGTTCCACGACGACCAGCATGGCACGGCGACAGTGATTCTGGCAGGATTGATCAACGCAGCCAAAGTGGTGAACAAGCCGCTGACGTCCCTGCGCATTGTGGTGGCGGGGGTGGGGGCGGCAGGGACAGCGACGACGGAGCTGCTCTTGCATATGGGCGTCTCAGATATTGTGGGTTACGACAAAGAGGGGGCGATTGTCGCTGGGCGAACCTATCCGGGCCATCCTCAGTGGGAGGAATATGCCCGCAAGACTAATCCCCAGCAAAGGACCGGAACGCTCCGCGAACTCCTGCGGGGGGCGGACGTGTTTATCGGGGTCTCGGCAGCGAACCTTCTCAGCCCGGATGACATCAAGGAAATGGCCCACGATGCTATTTTGTTTGTGATGGCCAATCCCACTCCCGAGATTCAGCCGGAAGTGGCGCAGGCTTATGCCCGGGTTGTGGCCACGGGGCGCTCCGATTATCCTAATCAGATCAACAATGTGCTGTGCTTTCCCGGACTATTCCGCGGGGTGCTTGATTCTCGCGCCAGAACGGTGACAATGGGGATGAAGGTCGCTGCTGCGCAGGCGCTGGCGGCGGTTGTGAAGAGGGAAGAGCTTGGCCCCGAGTACATCATTCCCAGCGTTTTCAACCGTAACGTGGTGGATAAGATCGCAGAAGCGGTCAGTTTGGCGGCAGAACGGGACAATGTGGCCCGGAGGTCGTCAGGCACCCGCCTCTAAACGCTTGATTTTGAGGTTGCGGGCGAATGCCTGCCGGAAGCCCTGGGCCTTGCTCTCCATAAGGTGGCGGTAATCGTCATCGCTTAAATGGCTGACTTTTATGGCAATGGTCTTGTCTGAGACCGCCACCTGCTCAATGCTCACGTCCTGGCGGTGGGACCGGTCCAAGCCATCGGCGATCCGCAAAATGAAGGAGAGGGCCCAAAGGCCCGGGGTTTGTGCCAGGTATTGGGCCTTTTTGACCGATAGTGGTTTGCGGTGGAAATAAGCGAGGTCGGCAACCCACTGCCGCGTGCCTTCCAGCCACGCCTGTGTTTCGTACGTGTTTTCGAGGATCCACCGGCTGTGGCGGTGGTGGCCTTTTTTGGCAATGAAGTAACCGATGTCATGCAGCAAGGCAGCCGTTTCCAGGTAGTCCCGCCACGGCTCAGCACTTGGCACTCCTGCAAGCGGCTGCAGATGGTCATACAGCGTCAGAGACAGCAGAGCCACATGGCGCGCGTGCGGAATCTCCACTCCGTACCGCTTCATGAGGTTTTGAGTTTCGTCTAAGATGGGAATCCCTCGCTTTCGGATTCAATGACATGGACGAGCTCGGCCACTTCCTGAAAGTCGCTGACATTTTGAACAGTGCGCCACGGCATTTGAAGGCGCCGGGGCTGCAAGAGCGAATTGATGCGCTCCTGAAACGCAAGGAAGCCCGCCAGGTGTTCCGGCATGTCTACGGATTCAAGGGGGTCCAGAGCATCCGCTCCTGACAATTTCCTCCGCGCCGCAGCCAGGGGAGTGGCTGCCGGCTCAATGACCAGGTCCGGTTGCAGAGCAAATCCCATGGTCGTGTCCACCCAGCTATCGCTAAGCCCTTGGGCCACAGCACGGGCATGGAGACTGATCCATGACCGGTCAGAGATCACGATGTATCCCGCACGCAGTTGGGGCAGGATCATCTGCTGGGTGACGATGGCGAAAAAGCTGGCATACACGAGATGCCTGCTGGCGGGGCCGACTCTGCGGTCATGCTTGTTGAGGGTATTTTGGGACTGGGACTTTTTGCTCGGGAACGGCCCCGTGACAACCGAGGGATAACCGTGGGACTGCAGCTGGCGGTGAATTTCGTTCGCTAAAGTGGTGCGGCCAGAGCCGTCTAGGCCATCGACCGCGATATATATTCCGGCATAGTAGGTTTCCGCATATGGCCATTGCGGAGCGAGAGTGCGAACTGGTCTGCCCATGGTTACAGGTCCCCTTTGAGAAGAGTCTTGGAGATTGGCGCGCCTTGAAAAAAAGAGGATGAGGCAGTCTGTGCTTCAAGGACTGGCTGCAGCCACTGCCGCAGAATTTTCTGCTGCTCAGTAATGGACAGGGTGGCATCGAACAGCTGCAGGACGCCTTGGTCAGCCAAGGCTAAATAAGCCTGCCGCATCTTCTCCTGAAACCAGAGAAAACTGGCCCAGCGGTCATGCAGACCGCTGACATCCTGGCCGCTCTCATAAAATTTGAGTTCCCTGGCCGCGTGTTGCAATCGGGAAATTGCGATATCTGGGGGCGCCGAGAAATAAATGGCCAAATCGGGCTCCCGGACATCCTGATAGAGGGATTGAATCCACGACAGGTCCAGGCCCCGAACGCTGTCCCGGACCCATGCGGTATATACCCAGCGGTCCGCGAGAACGACGTAGCCGGCTTCCAGCCGTGGCAGGATCAGGCGGTGGTAGCGGTCATAGAAATCGCTGGCGTGGAGCAGGCTAAATGCTGCCGGACTCAGCCATTCTTTTTTCTTGACGTGGCGCATGATGGGCTTGATGAATGAAGAACTGTTCCAAGCCGTCCGGTAGACGGGCACGCCCTGCGCCGCCAGCCAGCTTTCCAAGAGGCTGATGGCTGTGCTTTTGCCGGAGCCGTCCGTCCCCTCGGCTACGATAAGGCGACCCTGGTAAGAATTGTGGTCATGAACCGTCATGGTCAATCGATGTCACTCCCTGTTATGAAATCAAACCCGGCACGACCAGCTTGAGCTGCCAGCTCTTTTTGATCTCCTTGGCGAGGTCCGCGAGCTCTTTGGAGGGGCCAGAAATTCCTGTGCCGGAGACTGTAATGGTGAGCTGCCCGCCCGCATGTTGGATGTTGAGTCTCTCGACGCCTGTCATCAGGGGAGGCGAGAAAAGCTCAGCCAGCCGGAGGAGCACACCCAACTGGCGCACAACCGCCAAGTCCTGGCGGCTGACAATGCTGGAATAAGGGCTCCAGAATTTTTGCAACCTCTTTACCGAACGGTACGACGCTATCAGCGCGACCTGCACCCACTCTTGGTGGCTCAGGCCAGCCAAGGGAGCGGACAGTACATAGTAAAAAGTATGTTGGTCCCAGTGGTACATGTTGATGCTTCGACCCGTATAGCGCAATATGGCGGCCGTGCGGGCTAGTTCAAGAAATCGCGGGCTCCAACCCAAAAAAGTTTGCACGGCTCTTCCCAGTTCCGCCACTTGTTGCTGCAACTGCATGGCCAAATCGAGAGGCCACTCGCTGCGGATGGCGACGGCCATAGCGCTGTTCAGGGCGATGGAGGAAAACTCGGGCGTTTGCTCCGGTCCCAGATAATCCAGAAGCAGGCCGTTGCGCAGGCCAAATCCGCTGACAATCAGCTGCTCTGTCTGGGTGACCTGCAGCAGGGCCAGGATAATGGCCACCCCTGGGACGATGATATCCATCCGGTCTTTGGGAATGTGGGCGATTTTTCTGCGCTGTTCGGGAGTCATAGCAGCGACATGTGTGAGCCAGGCATCGATGACAGAGGTCGACACAGAAAAGTGATGAATCTGCTTCAGGGGGTAATCCAATTCTTCTTGCAGGGCTCTGGCCAGCACCCGCGCGCTGCCGCCGAGGGCGATGCCTTGGGAAGGGATGCGCGGCAGCCACTTGGCACCCGACAACTGCTGGGCGATCCAGTCATGCATATCTTTGTACACGGGAAACCGGGAAGACAGCGAGACGGCGCCGAAGGGGAACGACTGCTGGTGAACCAGTTCGCCGTTGGTGAATGTGACAATTTCCGTGCTGCCGCCGCCGACGTCCATGGTCCAGCCCTGTGTCAGACTGATGCTGGCCTGCACCGCCCGGAATCCGATTTGGGCCTCTTCTTCGCCGGAGAGCACTGTGACACTGAGTCCCGTCTGCCGCAGTATTTCCTGCAGAACCTGCTGTTGGTTCGCGAGATTCCGCAAGGAGGCTGTAGCGCGCACGATGACCGGGTCGGCGTGGTAAGCCTGCGCGACATCCCGAAAGTACTGCAATGCCTGAACCAGGCGGGAAAATCCGTCAAGGGTGAGAAAGCCGTCCGCGTCTTTGGCCAGAGCCAGACGCGGAGTGGCCTTTTGCTCGTCGATAATGGCGGCGAGATTTGGCCCTAGGCGGCGTACAACCATGAGGCGGACCGAATTTGATCCAATGTCAATAATAGCCAGCAAGGACTCGTCGATCGGTGGTACCTCCTGTCTCATAGCAATTGCTGAGCTATATTATAAGCGAAAGTGCGGCAGGACTTGCATAAAAAGGCAAGCGAGCCCCCACGACACTTACGAAAAAAACGTCCGCCGGCGCAAAAATGTGCACTTTGAGGGTAATTTCCGGAGGATTTCAGAGGATAAGCTATAATAATCATCTGAGGGTTCGCAACAAGCGCAACAGAACGGAAAGGCGGAGACATAGAGTGAACGACAAACGGCGCCTTTACATGGATATGCTCAAAGAGGCGGCTCCCTATTCGAAAAAAACGGTGTTGTGGTTTCGTGCGGCAGGGCTCATCACTTTGGTGGTGTTAGGCGCAGGGTACTGGGCACTGTTTATGGCTATTGGAGGGCACTTGCCTCTGTGGATGGTTATGCTGGCCGAGCTCGCCGGGCTGGTCCTCATGGTCGGTGCGCTGGCGGCTTCCTTGCGCAGCCGCCGCAAGGATATTGAGCGCCACCGTGCGTCACAGCCGGAATCGGGACCAGAATGATGGTCCGAGGTGCGTTCCGCCGTGGATGATGGCGAACCCCAGAGCCGCGATAACGCCCACCCAGATGACCAGCCCGATGAATTCACGGGTCCATTTGAGAGAGGAAGAGGGAGCCGAACGGCGGCTGGGTGAAGGAGCTCTTGGAGATTCAGATGCGTCGGCATAGCTTGGCGAGGGCTGACCGCCAGCCTTGTTGATGCCAGAGCGCCGCATTAGTCTGCGCACGGCTGCGTAGCCGGCGAGGCTCGAGAGCATCCCAGTTAAGAACCAGATCCACATGGGAAGGAAGACGGCCCATACAGCAGGGTTGCTCCAGTGTCCGCTGCGCAAGTTGCTTAGGACCCCAAGCGCCTGGGCTTGTTTGTTGAGGCGGGCCTTTTGCTGGGCGACCAGTCCCAGTTGCTGGTGCAGGCTTGAGAGCAGCGTGTGGGCCTGTGATACCGTGGTCAGCATGCCGGCAAAATAGGAGATGGCCATCAACACCGTGACCGCAATCCCTAAAATCACCCACCAAGGCCAGTACCACCTCGGAAGGGCTAGTCGGGCGCGTTTAGGCTGGGTCGGGGTCTCTTGGCCCGGTATCACTACGGCGCTTCTCTCTGGTCCACTATCAGACATTTAGACGGCCTCCTCGTACTTGATGAATCGACTGTGAACATAATACACTGTGCGTCAACAGATTTCGCCGGTATGCTCCTCTGTTAATTATACCCATCGGCCGCCACAACGAGATTATAGAAGTGCTGTCGGACTCTCAGGGGGCCGCCCACTTACGCCAATATTTTGCCTTTGGGGCTAGAGACCTAGCATCTACCCCCGCCCGTTTGGAAATATGGTTAAATATAAGTACAGGGGCTGGGTTCAAAATGGACCGTGAGCGGACCCATCCACCTAATTGGAATTGTTCCATGAAAAACACCAGAGGTAATAGGAGATAGGCGAAAGGACTGAATCGTCGTGGGTCTTGTAGACAACCCAAACACGGTGGCATCCCGGTACCGCGATGCCATCATCACCAAGAGGCTGCCGGCAGGCATGGTGATTGACTTGAATCGCGAGGCCAGCGACTTGGGTCTCCCTATCAAGCTGTTGAAACAGGCCATGCGGATTTTGACGACTATGGGGCTCGTCTCGTGGCCCAGTGAAGATTCTGTGCAGGTCCGGCAGCTGACTACGCAGACTTTGCAGGATTTGGAATACGGGCTAACTAGACGGCGCTTGTAGCCCCTGCTTGGGCGGGTGTGGAACCGGCTAAATGGAGGGGACCGGGAGCGCTGGCTTCAACCTCCTTTTAGCTGGTGACGGGGAGCGTTATTGCAACGCTCCGCGAGCCGTCAGGTGGATTAGGCCAACCGCCTCCCGTCCCGGAATGGCGTGGTCTTGGCCGGCAATCCGTTTAAAAGCAGTCCGGGCGCGGCGAAGCCGGGATTTTAAGGCGGTAAGGGGGAGCCCCAGCCTGGCTGCCATTTCCTGCAAAGGGATGTTATCTGTGTCGCGCATGACAATTATTGTGCGCTGCATCGGGGGCAGCTGTTCAGGTGTGTGCTGAATCAATTCTGCCGTGAATGCTTTTTCGCACTGTTTATCCGGGTCCTCATCCGCATAACCCGGGGGTCAGGCAGCAGGGGGCGGCGCTCTTGCGGGTCCAGTCAATGAGCCAAGTCGCTGCGATTCGGTACAGCCACGTGCTAAATTTCGCCTCATGCCGATACTGGCCGATGCAGCTCATCACCCGCATCCATATTTCTGACACAGCATCCTCGGCTCCGGAGGCATCGCCCACTATTCGCAGGGCCAAACGATATAACTGCGGGCGGTGGCGGAGAAATAATTGGCCCATGGCATCCGCGCCGCCGTGACCGCCCTGGCGGTACACTTGTACAAGTTCCCAGTCCGACATTAGTTCGCCTCCGGCATGGGTGCCCCCATAGGCCATCCACCTGGTATGATGGAAAAACTCAGCAACGGCATTTTCTTCAATAATATACGACATGGAACCGAGTGCGCCAATTCCCTGGACAGGGGGTGCCGTCTGTGCTTTTATGCGTAGTGGCGTAACGGCTGTGCCGCTAAGCAAAAAGAAGCCGCAGACCAAAGATCGGTTGGCCGGGTGCCAGCCGCGCGTTTTTTGTCCCCTATCTTCCTGGCCCAGTCGGTTTTGCATGCCATCTTCTTGACGCAATGCCTCTCGAGAGGGGGGCCACTGGTTGTGCGCACGAAAATAGGCCTAGGACCCTGGAATAAGGAACTTATTTTGGTGCAAGATGGATTGAGGGGGTATCTTCCGACGGGTGGGGACCGTCAAATGTTCTGTAGACCTCAATCAAGCGTCTAGAAGACCATAAAATCCGAAGGTTTTCTGTCCTTCAGATGGGAAAGGATGTTCGCAACGTGAAAATCAGCGTAATCTATTACTCCATGACGGGATCCGTCTACCATTTGGCCGAGGTTATCGCCGAAGGCGCCGAACAGGCAGGAGCTGAAGTCCGGCTGCGCAGAGTGCCGGACTTGCTGCCGCTAGAGGTCATCAGAGCCAACGATGCCATCCAGCAGGCCGTTGAGGCCCAAAAGAATGTTCCGGTGGCAACACTCGACGACTTGACATGGGCTGACGGCATTGCTTTTGGCTCACCAACTCGTTATGGCAATATGACGGCTCAGCTCAAGAACTTTCTTGACCAGACTGGGCCCTTGTGGGCGCAAGGGCAGCTGGCAGGAAAGGCCGCAGGCTTTTTCACCGGGGCTGCGACCATGCACGGAGGCCATGAGAGCACCATCCTCACTATGTCAACGTTTGCTTTTCACCATGGAATGGTGATTGTCCCTACGGGATACCTGAGTCCGTCAGTCCATGGAACTCAAACAGGTGGCGGGCCGTACGGTCCTACAGAGCTTGGCAGCAAGCCAGAGTTGTCCGATGATGAACGCGCTGTAGGTATCCTCTTGGGACAGAGACTCGCTGTGATTGCGGGCAAACTTCAATCGTAAAAGGGCTAGGAAATGCTTTAGTAACAAATGTGTGGCATACTCCTCCAGACGCGGAAGACGTTCTGGAGGTGTTTTTATGGGGGGATTTCTGAAAACGTTGGGAATCGCTGCCGCAGGATTTGTTTTTGGGGCGGGAGCTGCTGGGGGAGGGGCGGCCGTTCTCGCCCGCCCGGGGCATGGGCCAGTGAGCACGTCACCGGCCACTCCCTCGGCACCCCCCACGCTGCCCATTGCTCCGAACACTATTTCCAATGTTGTGCAGCGGGTGAGTCCCGCGGTGGTGAAGATTATTGTGTCCCGGGACGGGTTGGGAAGCCAGGTTGGTACGGGATTTTTCTTCCGGCCCAGCGGCGAGCTTCTCACCAATGACCATGTCATCAGCAATGCCACCGGGATCGCCGTCTACGTCACCGGCTATGCCAAACCGTTCCGGGGCCGTGTGATTGGGACCAATGCCCGTTCTGACCTCGCCGTCTTACAGGTTTCTGTCCCCCGCCCAGTGGCCACCATCACCATGGGGAGCTCTGCTGACACGCCGGTGGGGGCATGGGCCATAGCGATTGGCAACCCCTACGACCTGTCCCACACCGTTACTGTCGGGGTGGTCAGTGCCAAAGGAAGGCCTCTCACTATTGGGTCCCGGACCTATTCCAATCTTCTGCAAACTTCGGCGGCAATCAACCCCGGGAATAGCGGCGGCCCTTTGCTGAACCTCGCCGGCCAGGTTATTGGCGTCAATACGGCAGTGTCCAGCCAAGGACAGGGAATAGGATTCGCAATCCCTGTCTCGGCAGTCAAAAGCGCACTGCTACAGATGTTGAAGAACGGGGCCTGATCCCACTGCTGCGGGTCACCGATTGTGAAGCGTTCCCGCGAGAGCTGAAGGATCGGAATAGATTTTTTGTGCGACAATGATTTCGCGGGCTTGAGGGATTTGGTCCCAGACGTTCCAGTTCAATACTCCGACAACCTTCTGGTCTTTAAGATAGTACAGAACGCCTTCCTCACCGAATGTTACCCAGTCGGAGAAAATTTCTAGATTCGCATCAAGAAGGCCAATGGCTTCATATCCCATTGAGAACATATCAGAATAAAAGAACGGCAAATGGGAGTAGGCCCGGTGGGCACCAGCCATATTGGCGCCTGCGGCCTTGCCTTGCGACAAAGCATTGTCCTCATGCTCCACACGGGATTTCTGTCCGGGATACGGATAGGGGAAGGACGCCACATCGCCTGCCGCATAAATGTTGGGGTCAGATGTCTGGAGATACTCGTTGACGGCAATGCCGTCACGGACAGAGAGGTGCGCCGCTTCGGCCAAATCGGTATTCGGCCGGAGTCCAATACCAGCAACGACGGCATCTACATGCGTGCTCCGCCCATTCCCGTCCCTGACCAGAATCCCTTGTGCATCCTGTTCGAGTTGCGCAAGGACACTGCTATTCCACAAGTCGACGCCTTTATCGCGGTAGAATTGGTCGATATGTTGTTTGAGATCGGTCGGAAATAGGCGGTCTACGAGATGGGCTTCCGGATAAATCACCGTCACGGACTTGCCCTGCAAATTTAAGGCTGCCGCGATTTCGGTGCCGATAAAGCCGCCGCCAATGACCAGAAAGCGGTCACGGGTCTGCGCCAGTTGGTAGAGATGAAAATAGTCTTCCAGGGTGCGGAAGTAAATGATGGGAATGTCGGGGAACGGAAGGGTCTTGGGGGAGCCGCCAGTGGCTAACAGCAGTTTTCCGAAATGGTATAGGTTTCCATATTGGTCGGACACAGTGTGATTCCCAGCATCCACGGAGTTGATGGTGGTCGTGAGATGTTCATCCGCATGAAGCGTGAGCACATCCGGTTTCATCCAGAGACTTTCTACGCGCTCGTCCGTCCAAAGCTTCTTAGACAGAGGCGGACGGCTGTAGATCGGGTACCGTTCTGCAGAAAATATTCCGATTGTGCCGGACTTGTCGTGCCGCCGTATTCCTGCCGTGGCTGCAGAAGCTGTCATGCCGCCGCCGACAACAATGTAGTCATAATGTGTCATAGTGTCCCGCCCTTTCCTAACACGGTCTGGCATATTGCCAAACTCTCGCCTACTGTTTCCCTATCGCTGACAATTTATAACATAACCTAAAGGAGTGACAGAATCCATCCCTTTCAAAGAGTATAGATCGTTGGGAGAACCTTACCGTATAATGAGAAAGATAAAAAGGAGGTATGGCTGGATGGCGGTCCCGTCAATAAGTCGTGAAGTTACCGACGATACGTTGCTGGCCTTGGAGCGGGAAGGTGATTCCTATGCGCTGGACCAACTGATAATGCGCTACCAGTCTCTGGTTACGGCGAAAGCGCGCACATATTTTGTCGTCGGTCTTGAACATGAGGACCTTCAGCAGGAAGGGCTTTTAGGGTTGTTTTACGCAATCCGACATTTTCGCTCAGAACAGGGAGTGCCCTTTCAGGCATTTGCCGATCTCTGCGTCAGCCGCCGGATTGTGAGTGCTGTCATCCGGGCTACCCGAAAGAAACA
>JAKAAS010000352.1 GCA_021802225.1 Bacillota bacterium | reverse complement strand
ACCGGTTTCACTCGGCCAGTCCTGACCGTTGCAGGCATTCCTTCGACGGACCACTTTTCGTAGTACGATTCCTTAATCTTCATAATACGCCAGCCTCGGCAGAGTTCCCTCCTGAAAAACTTAGTCGTCTTGCGGTTAATCTCCCTGCCGGCAGAATTTGGCGTGGACTCCTGCGGAACGCTGCAAGCATGAGGACAACACATCGGAAGTGACCCATCGCTGTGTGAATGTCCCCCCCATTCTTTGTGCGCAGTGTTAAAGACCTTGAGAGCAGGAGTTCGCACCTTGACCGTGAATTCTTTTGGTAGTGCGTACAAGGCGATGCGATGATGCTATGTCCTATCATTACCACCCCAGCGGCTCACGGCCATGATGGCCGAACATCAGGCCCTGTCACAGTGGCGCGAGCCTTCGGAACTGCTCGTCGCAGACTTCCTGGCACGGTGGCTGAGTACCGTTGTGGCCCCAGCACATTGGCCCCGGGCCCGAAAGTCCTCAAACGCACAATGGTTCAGCACGCCATCACCTATTTTCCTGATGAGACCCAGCTAATAGACATGGCAGCCCTCGCCATTCAGGAGTTTATCAAATCTTTGACCGACGCTGGCTCTGCCTCACGGACGGTGCGGGCCGCATTCGACACCCTCCATCAAGCGTTGGACACCGCGATGCAGTGGGACTTGCTGATCCAAAATCCCGCGGACCGGGCCGGACCGTCGTTGACGCAGGCCTCGTCAGAGATCACGACGGAGGGTGACAGGCCTTCCCCGAACACGTTGCAGGACTGCCTTGGATCGTGCCGCCCCAGATGCACAGGATGCCCTTTTGGGTAACCCTGCTCGGCACGGGACTCCGACTCGGCAAAGCCTTGGGGCTCTTCTGGGTGACATCGACTGGGAGCGCGACAGTCTGGTCGTGTCACGAACCCTCAGTACTTTGGGGATGTTGCGGCTGCCGAAAGGTGCATTCCCAACGGTGCGTGGGGAACCCTGCGACCGTGATGCCCGTCCTAGAGGAACACCGCACGGCTCAGCGAGCCCTGCAAATGCGCACGCCTGTATGGCGCACTGATCCAGATTATGTCTTTACGACCCGCACCGGGCACTCGCTCTCCGCAGGGAATATGCGGCGCAGCTTGCGGCGGTTAGGCGAAGTCGCTCACATACCGCCGCCCTTCACGCCTCACGACCTCCGGAACACCTACGCCACGATGATGCTGGAGATGGATGTCCACCTGACCATCGTGCAAAAACAACTGGGGCATTCGTCTGTGCGGGTGAGATCCGATACCTACTCGCACCTTAGCAACCGGGTGCAAGATACAGCCGGAGCCGACATGAATAGCGTGCTAGACGGTCACCTGCCATTATGCCGCCAGCAGGCTGCAAAGATACGCAAACAGGCCGCAGTAGAGACGCAGATCGGCCCCAAATGATCCTCAGAGAGCTGAAAATATGGGATGGGGTCAAGGACACAGTTTTTCTGGGTGGCGGAGCTGTGCCTGCTGGTCGCATTGTGTGTCCGGGGAGGTCTCCTGCGGTCCTTGGCTATTTCCATGCTGCACCGCGCTCATCCGCGCCCGGTGTGTGGGCACTCCGGATCGTACGGTTTGGCGCCAGATGCTGCGGGGATGTGCCCTGGGCCATGCCGCAACCCAGCAGGTGAGTCTGGAAGGTGTAGGAGGGGTGGTTTTCTAATTTCTGTCCCCGATCGCTCTCCTCGTGCTTTGGCGGCATTGCTAACCTTTGAGCGTGATGCCGTTGACCGTGACGGGCAGTCCTCTCCCCGCTTGTGAGCTGTTCTTAGTGGGGATTCGCATGCGACAAGTGATGAACCAGCCCCTCGCTCAATCATATTTTTTAGCCGAGCCTTCCGGCCCGGCCTTCTCTTGAGCACAATACTTCGTTGTACTAATTAAGGAGGCTTGGTTCATGGCTCTTGCCACCCCACTGATGCGGGCTTCGCGCCGCGCTGTGTGTCCCATTTGCGGCCACCCCGATTACTGTAGTTTTGCGCCTGACGGCACGGTTGCGCTCTGCTACCGAGATGTTCCTACGCCGAGTGGCTGGAAAATCCTCAAGACCGGAGTCAGCGCCACAGGCCAGTTTCGGGTGTGTGTCCCGGATCGCCCGCGGGTCGTGGCTCACCGCTTCGCGGCCAGCCGACTTTTCTCTGCCTGCAGCCCCGGCTCGTGCTCCGCTGGCCATTCGCCATGCGGTCTATCGCGCGTGGCGGGATTTGCTGACACTTAGCAGGAATCATGATCAGGCGCTTGCCCATCGCGGTCTCTCTGATGAGGCATTACATGCTTACCGATCATGGCCTGCAGATCCTCGGATGCAGCAATGCGTTCTGGCGGCTCTCTGGGATCAGTTTGGTGGCACACTTTGGACGATTCCCGGCTTGTATCGCCATGATTCGGGCGCTCCCTGGTCCACGGCGTTGCCAGGATTGCTGATCCCCGTGTGCGATGCCCACGGCCTGATCCAAGCGGTCAAGGGCCGTCCAGACACTCCATGGCCGGGATCTCCATGATGATTTCAATCCACGCACCCCGTGAAGGGTGCGACTTATCCGTCAACGGCAGTCAGTTTCGGACGAATGAATTTCAATCCACGCACCCCGTGAAGGGTGCGACTGACGCTCTGAACGCTTACGCCCGCGGGCAGCGAATTTCAATCCACGCACCCCGTGAAGGGTGCGACGGCCCATCGGGGCCGGGGGCGGGGGTGTGATGGAATTTCAATCCACGCACCCCGTGAAGGGTGCGACGCGTTTTGGCATTTTCATCAGCCCTTTCTTTAGAATTTCAATCCACGCACCCCGTGAAGGGTGCGACCAGACATTGTGCATCCGGTGGAATCAGGCAAATGATTTCAATCCACGCACCCCGTGAAGGGTGCGACCCGACAGGGTAAAGCTCACCTTGCGCAGTTTCCATATTTCAATCCACGCACCCCGTGAAGGGTGCGACGCCGCTGGCGATCGCTTCTTTATACGCTTGTTGATTTCAATCCACGCACCCCGTGAAGGGTGCGACTGATGCCCGCACGACTGAGTGCTTTCTTGGTACGATTTCAATCCACGCACCCCGTGAAGGGTGCGACCTAGTAGGCTCACGACCTTTTCCAAAAGGTAAATATTTCAATCCACGCACCCCGTGAAGGGTGCGACCTGGATACGTAGCTGCCGCTGGAGTCATAAAAGAATTTCAATCCACGCACCCCGTGAAGGGTGCGACCTGTTGCGTCTCCGTTTGAACCAGGCAGCCGGTGGATTTCAATCCACGCACCCCGTGAAGGGTGCGACCGGCCTTCCGTCCCCCGCGCTACCCGGTAGGCGTATTTCAATCCACGCACCCCGTGAAGGGTGCGACAATTCATGTGCTCAGCTGTTGCTGCTTGGCTATAGTGTCTAGAAATTGATGCGTTCTACTGTCCGGCTTTTGCTGGCACGAGTGACCAACCGTATCCGATGCGGTGATCCGTATCGTGCAAAAACAACTGGGGCATTCGTCTGTGCGGGTGAGATCCGATACCTACTCGCACCTTAGCAACCGGGTGCAAGATACAGCCGGAGCCGACATGAATAGC
>JAKAAS010000351.1 GCA_021802225.1 Bacillota bacterium | reverse complement strand
GTGCAATCCGGGCGCTCAAGCAAGTCGGCGCCATTCTCCCTTATGCCATCTCACGGAGTTTTGCCTTATTAATTTTGCCCGTGCTGGTCATGGGAAGGCTGTCTATAAATTGTATGGTTTCTGGGATCCAGAATTTAGCCAGGCGCCCGGATTGCACGGCTTGATTCAAAGCATCTTGCACCTGTTGCGTGCCCACTGTCACTTCCGCCACTATGACGGCTTGAGGCCGTTCACCCCACCGCTCATCGGGGACGGCAATGACGGCCACCGCTTGGACCCCGGGAATTTCCGAGATGACGGATTCAATGGTGCTTCCAACAATCCATTCGCCTCCGCTTTTAATCGCGTCGTTCGTGCGGTCCATCACCGTGACGCAGCCACCCACAGTCCGTGTGGCTAAATCGCCTGAGCGGAACCAGCCGTTGCGATATGCTGCGTGGGAAGTTTCGGAGTTATCGACATAACCCTCCGGCAACCAGGGGCTTTGCACCCAGACTTCGCCCACGGTGGATCCGTCGGGGAGGACTGGGGTGCCATCTGTTCCTCGCACTTCGATGCGTACCATCGGAAAGGGGGTCAATTGCGACGTGAGAGCTTCCCGCCGTAAGTCGCCCGTCATCACCGGCGCGGTGGTAATCGCGCTTCCCAACTGATCCGAGCCTCCATAAATCACGGAAAAACGAATGCCTTGCTGCTCGGCTCGGCGCGCCAGCCCCGCAGACAAAGGGCTCCCACCCGTGAGCACTTTCAAATGCACAGGTTCTGGCGTGCCGTCCAAGAGCATGACGAGTTGCGTCGGGACCATATTGCTCCAGGTGACCCCGCGTTTCTGAATTAATGCGCGCTGTTCCAACGGCCCACCTTGTTCCGGCAACACGAGCGCAGCTCCGATATAAGGGGCGATAAAGGGGACGCCCCAGCCGTGGATATGAAAGAACGGAATGCACGGCATGATGACGTCATTGGCGGTCAGTGTAGCTCCGGTGTCGTGGAGGGCGAGATGATGGGCGATTTGTAAAGCCCCCGACAACATTTGGCTATGGGTATAGCGGAGGCCTTTTGGTCGACCGGTCGTGCCCGTGGTATAAAACAGGGAATAGGCGTCGCTGGCGGAAATAGCGGCTGAGACATCCGGTACGTGAAAGTGTCCCTCACTTACAAGGGCATTGTAGTCAAGCTCATGACCTGTGCTGCCATTCCGCATCCACACCACATGGCGTATGGCTGACGCAAGCCGATTACCTTGCTTTTCGAATCCTTCCCACACGAACAGCCATTCGTCGCGAGCTTGCTGCACTGTCCAAAGAAGGTCTGTCTCTGGCAGCCGGAAATTGATGGTGTGAATGACGGCCCCGACCATCGAGAGGGCATACATGACTTCCATATAGCGATGACTATTGACGTCCATCACCCCCACAACGGTCCCACGCGTCATCCCAAGTCTTATCAAGCTATCCGCCAACCGGACCGTCCGTTCATAAAGGTCGGAATACGTCAACTGGGTTTCACCACTGATGACCGAGGTCAAGGGATATTGGTAGGCGGCATCCGCTAGAATCTCATGAACCACAAGATTTCTCATCGCTTGTTTTCTCTCCTTTCCGCAGGATATTCCCGGCGATGGCCACCGGGTGGGCATCACGTCGATTTTGGGGCGGTTAATCATGTCCGGTGTGACGTTGAATAATTGGCGTCACATCAATGTTCGGGGGCAGCGTGCCGTATTCGAAGTGGGTGTGGTCCGCCAACCGTGCGGCGCAAAACGCGTCCGCGACCGATGTCGGCGCGGACCGTAACAACAGTCCCGCTTGTAGCGCCAACGCCATCCGTTCCGTCAATTGTCGTGCGCGTCGCGCTTGGTCCTCCACACGGCCGAGTTCTGACACCAAGTTCTCCACAAACGCGTCATATTGCCGGTTAACCCCAGCCGCCATGCGAAGCTCGGTGAGAAACGCATCCAGGGTACCCGGAACCCGCAACGAGCGAAGCGCGTCTAAACAGACGACATTGCCCGATCCTTCCCAAATGGAGAGCAAAGGCTGCTCGCGGTAGCGTCGCGCCATCGAAAATGTTTCGATATAACCATTCCCCCCTAGACACTCCATCGCTTCCGCCGCGTGGTGGGCTCCGCGCTTGCACACCCAATACTTCAGTACGGGCGTGGCCATCCGGCGAAAGAGGCGTTCTTGTTCATCGGCATCGTCATCATAGGCGCAATGCCGATGCGGTGGCGGCCTCAGACTCTAGACAAAGGTCTGCCAGCACGTTCGCCATCAAGGGCTGATCCACCAGGTGGCGTCCAAATGCCAGCCGATGTGCGGCATACCAAGCGGCCTCAGCGACACCCTGGCGCATGCCAGCCGTACTGCCCAGAACGCAGTCCAAACGGTCACGCATGACCATCTCCATAATCAACGGGATTCCCCGCCCTGGCTCACCGACCATCCAGGCCAGAGCGTCCTGAAACGTCACTTCACTCGAAGCATTAGATCGGTTGCCGAGCTTATCCTTCAACCGTTGAATATAGACAGCGTTCCGGTCCCCTTCCGGCAAGACACGAGGGAGCAGGAAGCAGGATACCCCTTCGGGCGTGCGGGCCAACGTGAGAAAGACATTCGACATGGGGGCTGAGCAAAACCACTTATCTCCGCTCAATCGGTACTCCCCGCCCGAACGGCTACCGTCCACGGGCTGAGCGGTGGTCATCGTGGCGCGCAGATCGCTCCCTCCTTGCTTCTCGGTCAAGGCCATCCCGCACAACGCTCCGAGTTTTGTGCTAACGGGTCGCAACTCGGGATCGTACGCGAGTGCCGTCAGCCTCGGCTCCCACTCACGAGCAAGATTGGGTGTCGTCCGCAGAACCGAAATCGCCGAATGCGTCATGGAAATGGGGCATCCGTGGCCCGGCTCGACCTGGCTAAAGAGCATGAAGATGGCGGCACGCGCGACGCTGGCTCCCGGTTGGGGATCGCGCCAGGCCAAGGCGTGGGCTTCGTGCTTGACGGCGTTGCCCAGAACTTTATGATAGGCAGGGTGATAATGAACCTCGTCAATTCGGCGCCCAACCCGGTCGAAGGTCAGGAGTTCCGGGGGATGACGCTCCGCTTCTTCGGCCTATTGCTGGAACTCCGGACTTCCGACAAGGTGGCCCACCGCCTCAAGACGACCGCGAGCCCAGTTGGCACCGTAACGCTGAACGCCCTCCATGAGAGGAGCGTTGGCGTGATACTCATTGATCCCTTCGCGCGGGGGCACTTGATTGGGAACATCAGACACCATAAACGACATGAGCAAAGGACCTCCTTTTTCCTTAGGGTATTCTGCTGTGAGCCGACTCGACGCTTCAGGGGGTTGGTACTGTCCCCCGACGTATGATTAGCGTCTGGTGAGCCCCGCCGACGAGGCCATCCCGATCAAATAGCCGGGTGGTTGTTACACCAATGCCCGGTGTGTCGATACGAGTAATGGCATCGACCCCGATCCATTCACCAATGGGCGGCCGATAGAGATACACGGTCAGGTCCGCATTGGCATAACGGTAGGGGCCAAATGGGAGGACCCAACTAATCCCGCTCGCGAAATCGGCTGCGGCGA
>JAKAAS010000350.1 GCA_021802225.1 Bacillota bacterium | reverse complement strand
ATCAGTGGCAACACCGTTTAAGCGTCGGGCTACCTCGACAACCTTGCCGTGCATCAGGATGCGGCCATGTCCATATCCTGCCATGGCCGTGGCTCCGGCGATGGCGGCCACTGGATCCTCATGGCGGCTCCGCGCGGCAATGACCGCTCGTCCTAGCCGCAGCGCCAAGCTCAATGTGCCGCGGATTGCTGAGTCGTGCAATTGCCGACCCTGCATAGGGAACTGGGAAACGAAGGCGTGTCCGCCCATCCGGATGGTAATCCCTCGCGCAATCCACTCGAACATCAGATTATCGTGGACCTTATCCAAAATCACGATATCCCCAAACTCGTTGGTGATGCATGCGGGGGTACCGGATTGTCCCGCAACGTGGAATGTGACCATGTATAATTCCGGGAAAGCCCGGCCCATACCATCTGCATCCACAAGGGGTCTTCCTAATTGCGCGGCCACCGCTACCGGGATCAGACTGTTGATTCCGCCCGCTTCAATGGGGCAAGGGAAGGCATTGGTCACACCCAAGTGCTGTTCGAGTGCGAGAAAGGCCCGAGTGGGTTCATCCCCAGCGGGTGGCTTCTCAAATAACACCGTGGGTGCGCCCATACCTGCAATCGCCAATATCCATTGATCTGCAGGGATCTCACTGACCTCGAGAATCTGCAAGGGCCCGTGCGTATGCAAGGCATCTTCGGCCATCACTTGACCTAGATAGGGGTCACCCCCTCCTCCTGTGCCGAGAATCGCAGCGCCTATCGCAATGGCAGGTAAGTCCTCTTCATAGAGCGTCCAGCTCATGGGGTGATTGTCCTCCTAACTTGCCCGCCACGGTCACGCGCACCCGTGAAGCATTGGACGGCAGGTAGGCCAGCGGAATTTCTTCCACTTCGACCAATTCCAAGGTGTATGGGTCAGCCCCGGCTCTCACCGCGTCGGCCCGGGCCTGATCTTCTGCTTCCCGGAGCACGTCTTCACGCCGGCGGCCGGCCATGCTGTATATACGGTCCACGCGTCCCGAAACTTGCGCGATGGCTGCGCCGATCGCGTTGGCCACATCGTAGTGCTGTGGTCTGATTACTTCCGACACCCCGGCAATTTTGTCAGGGAGCAGCGCGCTGCCGCCGCCTACAGCAATCAGCGGAACCGGTTGCGCACTGGTTTTGATGCGGTCAATTCCTTCTTCAATCATGTGGAGAGCCGCTTGATAAGCGGCATGGCTGAGTAGCGGGCTGACACCTGGAGGATAGGTGCCAATCTCGGCATGCCCTTCGGCCACGGCAATGTCAGTAAACGTCAAAGTGTCGCCGCCGAAAACCCGGCTCTGATGAACCAACTGGTAGCCGACACTGTCAGGACCAAGGGCTATGTCCTCACTGTTTGTCATGTGCACTCGGGACCCTCCACCAAGTCCGAGAGCAATCAAATCCGGCATGCGAAAGTTGGTGCGAACTCCTCCAACTTCCACGGCCATTGCTGACTGACGCGGAAATCCCCCGCGAATGACGCCAATATCCGATGATGTGCCTCCCACATCAATGATGACCCCATCACTCAGATGTGAGAGATATGCAGCTCCCCGCATTGAGTTGGTGGGCCCGCAGGCCACAGTTAAAATGGGGAAACGCAAGGCGTAGTCCATGGCCATCAATGTTCCGTCGTTCTGAGCTAAAAACAATTCAGCGGATATGCCAAGCGATGTCAGCGCATCGCGAAAGGCTAATGCCGCCTGGCGTGCCACCTGGGTGACCGCTGCGTTGAGCACGGTCGCATTTTCACGCTCTAACAGCCCAATGGATCCGATTTCATGGGAAAGGGAAACAGAAAGGTGGGGATATTGTTTGGCGACGAGATCCTGCACCCACAGTTCATGGTCCGCATTGACCGGAGCAAAGACTGAGGTCACGGCGACGGCGGCAATATGGTCAGCGTTGTCATCGAGAAACTGGCGTATGGCATCCCTATCTAACGGGGAGATCAGCCGGCCGTCGAATTCGTGGCCTCCCTTGACGAGAACGGCGGCACTTTGCACGACCTCTTTCAAACCACTGGGCCAGCCTGTCAAGGGCGGGATGGCCCGAGTTGCCGGAGCCCCGATGCGGATCAGGCCCACACGGTTGAGATGCCGGCGTTCAATAATGGCGTTGGTGACCTGGGTGGTTCCAAGCATCGCATGGCTGATTCGGGCCGGCGAGACACCGGAATCCGCGAGAACCGTCTTCACCGCTTGACGAATGGAGTGCACCACATCGTCGGTGACTGGGGATTTTGTCTTAGCGACTACAGAATCATGCGAGTCCAAAATCACGGCATCCGTATTGGTGCCTCCCACATCGATGCCTATCCGGTACATCATAAAGTCCTCCTCAAGGGAATGTAATCGAAGTCATAGCCAAAATAGCGCGGACCCACAGTTTCGAGGCCTTTAGCCGTATGCCAAACTGGCTCAGCAGGGAGACTCAGCACGACAATGCGTTGTCCGTAAGTCAGCCCTTCTGTAGTAATAGGCTGCAGGGTTTCACTGTCCAGTATGCAGATGAGGTCGGGGACCGACGCGATGATTGTCCCATTCAGCATGGCAAGGAGATTTTCGTTTTGAAACTCGACCCGCAAAACGTCTTCTTCTCCGCCGAGGTCTATGGCCGACATCGTTCCCCGAGCAAAGCCGTCGGTACTGTGACGCACCACATCGACAACTTTCCCGGAAAATAGGTGGCTGGCCTCATAGCTCTGATAGAGGACCCGCAGTTTATCCTCTGGATCCCGGGAGGTGTCCTGCAGTAGCTGACCAATCTTCCATGCCTTGGATAATGTGCCCCGGACTATCGAGGGATAGGCCTGCCGAACCGTTAGGGGATACAGGGCGATAATAGCCGAGCCCCCCATGGCAATGGTGGCGGTTCGGGCTAAGCGCTCTGTCCACATATTATCAATGGCTTCAATAACCATGTTGTTGCCTTTTTCATCAACAATGACCATGGGCGTTGCTGAAAGGCCATGGACGTGCAGCGACGTCATCTGCAATTCTGGAAAGGCCCGGCCCATGGTGTCCCCGTCGATAATCGGCAATCCTAATTCCGCGGCTACGGCAAGAGGAATCAGCGAGTTAATCCCGCCGGCCTCAATGGTCATTATGGCGACGGCCTCGCGTTGCAGTGATTTTTCGAGACGTTCAACCGCCATTTTGACTTCCTGTCCACTCGGGATTTTTTCGAGCATGACAGTAGGCGCTCCCATCATCGCTGCAGGCACAATTAAGCCGTCCTCTGGCAACTCCTCTATGTCCGCGAGAGAGACAGGACCGTAGCGGCTGATGGCCGCTTCAGCCATCAGCCGTCCAATATAAGGATCTCCGCCGCCTCCTGTGCCCAAGAATGTGGCGCCCAAGGCCAGAGCATCCAGATCTTTAATGCTGAGAGATTTCATATGGTTTCCTCTCCTAAAACTTCTGGCTTTGGGACAGCCTGCGCTTTGAGCTGGGTTAGTACCCAGTAGAGGACAATGGCCGACACGAGAGAATTGATGGATCCAATTCCCCAAGGCACAAAATATCCAATCAAAGACGCTGCGATCCATGAAACAATCATGGGCCAGTTGCCCTTTTAGATCG
>JAKAAS010000349.1 GCA_021802225.1 Bacillota bacterium | reverse complement strand
CGTTATGCAACCGCCAACAGACGCAGCGCTTCCGTGCGGGAGCAGGCGGTCTCCCGGCCCGGAGCTTCTTGCTCCGGGCACGTTTTTGCGCAATCACGCGCCTCCACTCCGTAGTATGGAACATAGCTTTAAGCTCTTGCAGCCTCGGGCAAGGTCCCCGGTCGCTCTCTCGAGGCTAGCATTGCCGCG
The DNA here is from genome assembly GCA_021802225.1 of Bacillota bacterium. Next base: position 3,422 of record JAKAAS010000349.1, on the reverse strand, counting down.
TGCCGGTCTGGCGGCCGCGTTTTTTGTATGTGGATGCTTCTGCCGGGGAGCAAGAGCGCCGCAGCTCTTCCCCGTAACGCTGAGGGGCATAAATGGGGACGTCGGCCTCGAACCAATCGGCGCCGCCCGCACGGTACCGGATGATGCTAAAAAGCGGGCCAAGGACCGCCGTGCAGACTTTTTGGTCAGAATGAACAAGATTTTACCCCGGGGTTCTCCTGTAAAATGGAGTTCGTTGAGATGAGGCTTCACAAGAGCGTCTCGAGGCCGACATATTCTGGCATGGTTTGATTGCTCGTCCGCGGGGAATGATGAAGCACAGCGGGGCGGTGAGCCCCGTTATTCAGTGGCAAGCATGAAAACTTATTTTCTGACTAGGCAGGAATATGGCGCTTAGTGTCGAATCTTGAACTAAACCGCTCTTCTTGGTGGGGAGCGGCGGGGCCTTCGAAGCGCGAGCATAGAAATTATTGAATTGCTAATCTGACGGACTGCATAAGGAGGCACCATCCATTGATTAATTTAGAACGGGGATTGAAACGCGAACTGTCGTTTCTGGACCTGACCATGTCCTCGCTGGGGGCCATCATCGGTTCCGGCTGGCTGTTCGCGGCGTTTACCGCCGCGTATATTGCCGGACCGTCGGCCATCTTCAGCTGGGTGATTGGCGGGGTGATTGTCCTGCTCATCGGCTTGGTGTACGCCGAACTCGGGTCGATGATTCCGGAGTCCGGGGGCATCGCCCGCTATACCCAGTATTCCCACGGCCACCTGACCAGTTTCATTGTGGGCTGGGCCGCCATTATCGCCTACGCCTCGGTGCCGGCAGTGGAAGCCGAAGCGACCGTGCAGTACATGAGCCACTTTTTCCCGGGACTGTTCGTCAATTCAACCTTGACGACCTCCGGCTTGATTTTTGCCGGGGTGCTGATTGTGGCCTTCTTCACTGTCAACTACTTCGGGATCCGCATGTTTGCGCGGATTAACACCCCCTTGACCATCTGGAAATTCTTTATGCCGACCTTCACCGTGATTGTGCTGCTGATTGTGGGCCTCCACGGAGCGAACTTCAGCAAAATCGGCGGGTTTATGCCGATGAAGTCCTCGGGGATGCTGGGCGCGGTGGCCTCCGCCGGGATTGTGTTCTCGTACCTGGGCTTCCGGCAGGCGGTCGACTTGGCGGGGGAAGCGAAGAACCCGCAGCGCGACGTGCCCCGGGCGCTGATTGTGTCGATTGTGATTGGCATTATCCTCTATACCTTGCTGCAGGTGGTGTTCATCGGCGCGCTGCCGACGGCGCTGCTGGGCAAGGGCTGGGCGGCGATTGCCTCGAATGCGAAAGTGGCGGGGGCGCCGTTTGCGCAGCTGGCGATTTTCGCGGGCCTGTCGTGGCTGTCCGCCCTGCTGTTTGTGGATGCGTTCCTGTCGCCGGCAGGCACCGGCAGCATTTACCTGGCCTCCACCACGCGCGTCTTGGACGCACTGGGCCGCAACGGCTACCTGCCGAAAGGCTTGACGAAAATCGACCCCAAGACGGGGGTGCCGAGCATCGCGTTGGTGGTAGGCGCCATTGTCAGCTTGATCTTCCTGGCGCCATTCCCGGCCTGGCAGTCCTTGGTGGCCATCGTGTCCGGCGCCACCGTCTTCACCTACATGGTCGGGCCGATTTCGGCCACCGTGTTCCGGCGCACGATGCCGACGATGCCGCGGCCGATCCGGCTGCGGGGGCTGTCGTGGATTGCGCCGCTGGCGTTCATCGGGGCGTCGCTCATCATCTACTGGGACGGCTGGGTGGCTGACGAGAAGCTGCTGGGGATTATCCTCATCGGGGTGGTGCTGTACCTGATTATCAGCGCCATCGTGCCCCAGAGCATCGCCCGGCCCTCGGCGCAGTCGTTCAAGTCGAGCGTGTGGATGGTAATTTACCTGCTGTTTATGCTGGCGATGTCGTATTACGGCTCGGGCGTGTTCGGGGCGCCCGCCAACCACGGCAAGGGATTTGTCCCGTACCCGTGGGACCTTGTGGTGATTGCCGTGGTGTCGCTGGGATTTTACTACTGGGGCGTGGCCAGCGGCTACCGCAGCAAAGCGGCGGACGAAGTGCTGCAGGCGCTCGAGGAAAGCCGGGAAACCGGCGCGGTCTGACCGTACTGACCCAATCAAGATGAGCAGCGGCCTTTTTAAAGGCCGCTGCTTTTTTTATGTTCTTCGGTATTATGGCGACTCCCCGGTGGATTTTGTGAGAACAATGTGGATAAGTCTGTGGTGAAATGTGGATAAGGCACATCAAAATGATTCCGTCTCGCCGTAAAACCCCGTCGTTCAGGGCGGAGATATGAGGTGCTGACCCCGTAAGGGTCAGTCCGGAGTTTCTTGTTGCTGCGTTCAACACACGGGACACGGGTTCTACGGCCAATCCGGCGCCAGTCGCACCGTCTCATGACGTATCCTCCCTCGGAGATATTTTGGCCACATGGGCGGACAAGCACGGTGTTTTATCCCCCACCATGACCCGGGAGGAGGCACACACTGATCTGGGGGGCCAGTCCCATGCCTCTAAGCGCGGCCCCGACAGCGCTAGCGGGATCGACCCCTCCTGCTACGGTAAAGAGTTTTGTAAATAAAAAGATCAACAACAGCAATTCTCGCCATGCCATCGATCCCCAGGCAAAGACCATCCCATCGGGCAAGACCTCCCCCGTTGTTGTTTGTCCAGAGGCCTCTCTTAAGCCTACGGCCCCTGCTGTCCCATCACTAGAACCAGCGCCGTTCATTGACGCATCCCCACAGGGAGAAAACAGCGCCGAGACCCCGTCCCCGTGGATGCAAAACTTACTGCGTGTCGGCACGCGAGAAACGATTGAGCGCGTCATAGCCTGTGACCTCCTCACCATCCGGCCCGACCTAAGCATCCCGCGTCATGGGCTCCTGTTCGCGAAGACGAGGAGACCCGTACGCCGTCCGTAGACACGGCATCGCAAGCAGAGGACACTAAATGGGCCACGATCACAGCATGGCTGGCCTCAGAGAGCCCGGCTGCCCAAGAGGTTTTATCGCAAATCGAACAGACGCTATACCAGCGCTTAGGCGGAGCCTTCGCACACCAAGCTCTCGCTTCGCGCGGGCCGTTATGGTAAGCCATCTGCCGTGAACTGTGGCGCGCTAAAACGGTTGCGGACATATCCGCGTAACGGTGATGCGCGCATCTCGGATTTAACTTCCAAACGACATCTTTTGTTTGACAAAATAAGCCTTATTAGCTATAGTGGGAAGAGGCGAGGGAGGCAATGCTGTGACAGCACGTGAGGTTTTACGCAAGCTCAAAAAATTAGGGTTTGTCATTGACCATGTGTCCGGCAGTCATTATATCCTGATCGGTCCCCAGCATCAGCGGACCGTCGTCCCATTTCATGGCTCACGCG
>JAKAAS010000348.1 GCA_021802225.1 Bacillota bacterium | reverse complement strand
TGACGCAAAACAGACTAAGAACCTATATTCGACACCGATGGGACAAAGTCCTTCTAGCCGTCTTCGCCATAAATAGTCATTTTTTGCAGTCATTCCGGTAAGAGGCTGCTATATGTGGCCCCCGAGCAATGGGCTGGCACAACGCAGGAGGTTCTCGCGGGCAGGATTTGCCAAGCATTACATCGGCTTGCGCCGTGCACCGTCCTGGAAGGTGCCATTATCAAATGCGCTGTAAAACCCCTTGCTTTAGCGATGGAGATATAAGGCGCACTCGCCGTTAGCGATATACCAACTTTGAGCTCTTTGTGGGTAAAGGGTTCGCCAAACAGGAAGGAATCAACGGCTCGGCTCCGGTTGCTTCCCGCCGTTCGGACACGGGGGAACGATGGTCCGATTGAGGCAAGTCCATCATTCAGAACTGCCTGCGCTGTTCCGGCGCTGTCGCCGGAGAACCAGAAGGAGCGGGTCCACCATGCTGGAGAATAGGGTCAGCCCGAGCGCGACCGGATCAACCCAGTGCAGCACCAGCTGAGTTGCTTCCAGTGGGGTGGCCAATTGGGTGGAAATCCCTGCCCCAGTGGCCGGGCCACATCGAAGCCGTCCGTTTGAATGGCCGCCTTATGAGCAGCAATGGAGAAGTTGCAAGCAGTTCTCGGACTGCAAGGCTCTTTCCATGCCTACAGCTGGGGAGGGCTTTGGTCGCTCGCGCGGAAGTCTGTGGACCGGCTTTCTCCACGGTGCGCAGAGCGTGTCAGCCAGCATGAAGAGGATCTCCGCTGAATACGCGTCGGGATACCAAGACCCGTTGGCGCTATAGCCAACGCCTGACGCGGCGCTGGTATGCGGGGTAAGTATCGGGAAATTTTTTTTGCAGGTAGGCTTCTTCAGGTTTGATGATTTTGTAGTGCACAATAAGGACCACAGGGACCAGCAAGATGACACTCCATGTCAGATGCCAAAACAGCGCCGCGCCCAGATACATCGCAGTCTGCCCCAGATACAAAGGATTGCGCGACCACCGGTACGGTCCTTGTGTCACCACTGCGGTAACCGGCCGGGATGGGTCCACGGGGGTGTGGTTTCGAGCCAAAACTATCAGCCCCTGCAGGCTGACCGCCACACCCAGAGCAAAGAACAGCAGCCCGAGCCATAATGCTGCGCGCTCTTCCGGCATAGGAACCCGCCAGATAAATTGTCCAATGCCTCCCAGCACGAATGCTCCGACATAGAGCACAGGAGACGGAATTGCGATAGCGGGTTTATCCATAGTATCTTATCAAGCCTCCAGAAAATCCTTGTCATACTGGCAAACATCCTTAGTCGGACGCAAATGGTTCCGAGGGCGGTCAATGAAATGATTCACATGTTAACATTATTCGGTATGCTATACCACTGCGGGGGCTAGCGCAACAACAAGCCCGAAAGGCCTCAGGAGGGGACCGGGCATATTAGCGCCGAGGTTCCGCCGGCTGCGCGCCCGCTTCATGATGGGACCTCGGTTCAACTGTGGGGAAGTGCCGCGCTCGCCTACCGTGTCCGTGCCGATTCGGGCGCCCAAAGCTCCAGCCATCCGCTCTTAGGCAAGCAGTTATTCTATTCCAATAGGGCAGTCAAGGGCGGTACAATGGGCACAGAGGTCTTATCAAAAAAATCGGCGTATTCCGTACTCGTTCCTTGGCAGGATTAATGGAAAGGGTCAAGATCTTTTGAAAAGGCAATGAATAACGCACCGCGGGAGGCAAGTCGTGGCAAACTACATCAGAGAACTGCGGGACATCGTAGGGACGCGCCCCTTGATTATGGCTGGGGCTGGCGTGATCATTTTAAACAAAAGACGGAAGGTTCTGCTGCAGCACCGTAAGGACAATGAGCTGTGGGGGCTGCCGGGCGGAGCCATGGAAGTGGGAGAGAGTTTCGAAGAAGCGGCGCGTCGCGAGGTTAGAGAGGAGACCGGTCTGGAAGTTGGCGCTCTGGAATTTTTCATGACAGATTCCGGGAAGCCCACATACTATGTCTATCCGAACGGGGATCCCGTATATTTAGCTGCTGTGTATTTTTTGACCCGCGAATTTTCCGGCACCCTGCGCCCTGATTCCTTGGAAAGTTTGCAACTTCAGTGGTTTTCACCGCTGGAATTTCCCGGCCTGATTGGCCCTAATGATCAGCGCGTGCTCGCTGAGTTTATCCGCAGAAGCTCTGAACTCTCTGGCCAAAACGGCGGGAGCGCCGGGTGAGGGACACGCGGTGCCCGCAGTAAGCCATGCCTTAGAGGAATACTTGGACGGCCAGGTAATCGGCGCGGACAGGGCGATTCACCGGGCTTACTGCAAGGTGCCAGCGTTGACCTCAAGAAATGCCGTCCGGGTCAGAGATATGTCAGTTCAGGCAGCTCGGCCCCATGATTTTGAGGACTATTTGGGTGCCAAACGAGATGGGGGCACGCTCAGGCACACGGAGATAAAAGGGCGGTGGTTGGGAGCTCGGCAGATGCGCATCCACCCCGGTGATGTGGTGCCCGTCCGCCTTTACAGCAGTGGCACCCGAAGAGTTTTCCGGGAATCCATGCGCTCTTGTAGGTCCGCTCAGTGGGAAGGTGAATTGGGGAGAAGTATGATGTTGTCTTGCGTGTCGCCAACTCCGGCTATGACTCGAGGGAAACCGGATGGGTCATAGTGACGTTATTTTATCATACGACTCCAGTGAGGAGTTGGACCGGTTTGGAGGGGGTTCCGATGCGACATCCACGCAGATTGGTGCTCGGGGCACTATTCCTGAGTAGTATGGTGTTAGCAGGATGCGGGGTGAGTCGTCTAGGGTACCGCAACGCGTCTCATTCTGGCCGTCCTGCAACTGTTACTACTCAGCACAATCTTCCCTTGCTGCTTGCGCTGGATATGCGATCCGTCAAGCAAGGGTGGGCTTTGTCCTCTAAAGGTGACATCTATTGGACGACTAATGGAGGAAAAGCCTGGCGGTTGACGCAGCAAACGGGGATCTCTCCATCCACGGCGCATATGGTCTGGCTCTCAGGAAACGGGTACACGACCAGTTGGATCGTGTTTTGGCACAGGGGCTCTCGCGTCGTGAGGCTATGGACGACGAGGGATGCGGGCCGGCGGTGGCACGCGTTGGACACAACATTGCCGGCGTCAGCCTCTATGAATACCGAAAGCCTTATGATGAGTTTGTCGTGGTTTGATGGGCAGGGGACCATGGTACTGGTGACGCCTAATCAAAATCCATCCGTGGGAATTTGGCAGCTTCGTCCTGATCACGATACTTGGCAACCCGTAAAGACAGATTTTGATTTTGCGCACGTTTCGGGTGTGCAGTTTTTGTCACCGTCTACGGGGTATGCCGTAGGGTTCCTGCCAATGGCCAACGCCAGCCCTCTTTGGAAAACTCACAACAGCGGTCGCACGTGGCAGGTTCAAACATTGTCGCGCACCGATCAGGAAAAACGGTGGCAATTGGAATTAACAACGCCCATCGTGACGGGGAGGGCATTGGTCATTCCTGAATTATGGCTGGGATCTCGACCTGCTGAAATGTCCTTTGCCCTGCGCACGTCCACAGGATGGACGCAAACGTCCCCGGTTCCCGCTTCAACCCGTGTGGCAT
>JAKAAS010000002.1 GCA_021802225.1 Bacillota bacterium | reverse complement strand
GATAAGTCCAAACGCCTCTCCCCTCTGCGGAGGGAGACAAAGGTCAGACGAAGGCGTTGTCTATATTTGTTTACGTTTTTAGGCAACTGCTGACACCACAATGATCAAAGTGGGAATTTTGGTGGGAAGCCTACGGAACGAATCGTTTTCAAAAAAACTGGGACGGTATGTGGCGGCTTTATTGCCTGACGGATATGTGGCGGAATTTGTGGACCTGAACCTGCCTTTATACAATCAGGATTATGACGATGACAACCAGGTACCTCCAGCATATACGGCATTTCGCAACACCATGAAGGAGATCCAGGCGGTACTGTTTGTCACGCCTGAATATAATCGGTCCGTGCCGGCGGTATTGAAGAATGCCCTGGATGTCGGCTCCCGGCCGTATGGATCCAGCGTATGGAATGACAAGCCGGCCGCAATTATCAGCAACTCGCCGAGTAAACTGAGTGGGTTTGGCGCGAACCATCACCTGCGGCAATCCCTGGTATTCCTGAATATGCCCGTAATGCAACAACCCGAAGCTTACATCGGCGAGGTGGCGGACTTGCTGGATGAGCAGGGGGCGATTCACAATGAAGAGACGGTTAAATTCCTGCAGTCATTCGTGGATGCCTTTGTGGTTTGGATTAACGCGCATGCAACGGGGCGGGGCCTCGAGGGATAGAGAGAACAATGGCCGCAACGTTTAGTGGTGTTGGCTTTCAGGTGAGCTAGACGGTGAATGCGTTCATCACCGTCCTTGCGGCAATCATAGCCGGGACAATCAGCCGCTCGGTCAACTCCCGCGAAGGCATTGTTTGACAACCGCCATCTGCTCACACCGTCACAAGGGTCTCGCGCCACGCCAATGCCCGTGTCCGGAAACCGTCTGAAGGCATCCGAATCCTGTCCAATGCATGCGCGCCAGATTCCGCCGGGGGAAAGACACGGGCCGAATTGGCGGCGTCTCGGCCGCATACCGGCTCCGCCGGCAAGCACTTCTTGAGTCAGATCAGGGGTAATACCCTATTGCGGCGGAAATGCCAAGAACAGGCCCGGGGAAATCATCCCCGGGCTTGTTGGTCCTACTTTTGCTTAAAAGTATGGCATGCCGTACTGGCCATGCTCTGGGCTGGCGTGTCACCCATGGACGCCACCAGGTCCCCGTGGTTTTCGGTGCCAAATGCCATCCGGGCATGGCCGTCTGCTGCCGAGTCTGCCGTGATCAGAATGCTGTCCGCGGAACATAGATCATTTTTCGCCCAAAAATAACAGTTGCTTACAGTGCAGCGCACATCAACCGATGCCATATGGTTGCCCCCTTTGAGATTCGGAACCCCCGCTGCCCGGTTCCGTCTCTTAAGGTCCCCGTTCGCGAACGGTCTATGCACGAAAAGTTCCCTGAAAAGCTCTGTCTTTCGGGGACACCATGGCGGCGCGCTGCCAAAATTCCCGGCGCAAGCCGTCCGCCGTGCAGGCGCGGCTATTCGTGCGCGCGGGTGAATCGTTCCTGAATCTCCGGATATTGGCTCAGCAGATCGGCGCACTGCGCCTGCAGTTCCCCACTCCGGGCCGGGTTGGCCTCTCTGGCCAGCTGCAGCGTCTGCTCCAGCACCTGAATCAGCCCCATCACCCTGTCATGGCTGTCATCCCGGGCCATAGCCCAGGCGTGGGAGCGCAAAAGCAGAAGACGCTGGGCGCCGGACTCGCTGACCAGGTACTCGCCGGACACATCCTGAAACCGGTCGGCCAGCTCTTCCGCCTTTTGGTCGCAGTCCACGGCCACCAGCGCCACTTCGTCTGGGGATCCGGACTCCACACACTGGCGGATTTCATCCATCTGCTCCGGCAGCAATGCATCAAGGTTCCACCATTTTGCGTATTTCCTGCGCATCGGCCATTCCCCCCTCTTCTACGTCGTTCTGCCAGGCGCGGATTCACCGCCGCGCGGAGCGCGGTCTGGTACTGTCAATATCCGTGGGGGAGGCAGTATAAGCGAATTGCGCATACGACACCGGCCAAGCCTGGACCTTGGCTGATACTATAGCAAACTTGGCCCTTGTTGTCGGGATAATGAAAATCATCATCAACGGGACATACTGAACGTATCCTGCCATTTGGTTCGCAAGCTGATATGATGGGGAAAGGGAAAAGGCCCCGGAACAGGGCCTAGGTTGCGCGAGATGTCTTTCGAGAAATGTTTTCCGCACCGCGGGGAAAGGCTGGTCACGGTGTCATTAGGCTATTGGATCCTGCTGATTGTCATCATTGTGCCAGCTGCCTGGCTTGTGGCGGGCCTTATTCTGTGGGCGCTGTTTGGCGGCCATTCCGACCCGCCCAACCTGTTTTAGGAGAAGCGCCCTGTTCAGCGCGGGAAGTGGCCCTTGGCACACGTCCGGCGCCTTGCACCTGAGGGAAACCGGAGAACTTGCCCTGCGCCTTGACCCTCTTCGCGAACGCGCTGAATAAGGCGCAGCAAATCCCGCTCGCCGGGATCAAGGCGCCTCGGCGCCCGGGCAATCGCCTGCCTCAGGCCAGTTGCGTCTTCATCCGCCATGGCCTGCAGCCACCCTCCCATCTGCTCCATCCACTCCCGTCCGGTCTTCTGGGCAAACTGCTGGCGACACTGCCGAATGCTCCTTCCCAACCGGGCAATTCCCGCCTGCGATATCAAAAGTTTGGGGATCACCAAGCTTTCGGCCAGAGGGTCTCCAATGTACCCCCCGTCCGGAATATCAGCCGTGCCAAGACTCTCCCAGATGCCCCCGTACTCCTTGGGAAACCACCGGGCCGCAACCCGGGCGTAAGGGCTGGACAGCGGCATCCGGATATCCACGTGCCAGGCATCCCCGTTAAGCACGGGCCACGGCTGGATAGGCTTATGGTGGAAAATGGAGACAGGCTGCATCTTTTCCAGCTGCCGCCCTATCTCTTCGAGGCCCCACGCCATCCGCCCCACCGGCACCATGAGCACAGCCGCAGAGCAAGCGGGGCACAGCATTGTGTGCTCATGGGTTTCATGGTCGCTTAACATGCCCAGGCAATGGTCGCATATTCCCACGCATCCCAGTTTCGCCGACGGAATTCTGCCTTTGGTCATCCCTTGCCCTTTCTGCGGATCACCGCACGTTGATCACCGCCGTGCTGCACGGCTAATAGTAGAGTATTGCGCCGCCAGCCCGGGGAGACGTTGTCCGCAGGATGCGGCCGGCAGAGAATTTTTCGGGTCTGGGCGCAAATACTGGGAAGGTCTCCACCGCGAACTACCTGACGAAAAAAGCCTTCCCTCGCCGGTAAAATTTGCTATGATTTCTGATATAGCATCCACAGCAGAGAGGAGCCTTGCGCATGTTCCAGTATCCCACGCTATCCCGCCCGTTTATCTGGGCCCACCGCGGGTCTTCAGCCCTGTTGCCGGAAAACTCCCTGGCCGCTTTTCACAGGGCCATCAGGGACGGGGCCGACGGCATCGAATGCGACCTCCAGCTGACCCGGGACAAAGAGGTTGTCATTTTGCACGACGAAACCCTGGAGCGGACCACCCAGGCCCAAGGGCTGGTCAGTGAATGGCTCTGGGCGGATCTGCAGTCAGTGCCCCTGAAAGGCGACCCTGCCCTCAGAGTGCCCCGCCTGGCGGACTTGCTGGCCATGGCAGCCCCACCCACCGCCCTCAATCTGGAAATCAAAGATCCTTCTCCGCTGCTGGTCGACCGGGTACTGGAGATGGTCCGCGACTACGGCCTGGGCGACCGCGTCCTGCTGTCCTCATTCCACCACCCGCAACTGCATTATGCGCTGGCCCAGGATCCGGACATTGCCGTAGCCGCGCTGTACAGCGCGCGCCTGCTCGACCCAGCTGCCGTAGCGCGCTCGGTTCCCTGCAGCATTCTCCATATGGACCGGGAATACACTCCAGCCGAGGACCTCCTCAAACTCAGGGCCTGCCATATCCACACCGGCATCTACGGCATTCACAGCTACAGCCACTATGAACGGGCCCGGCGCAACGGCGCTACCGCCGTCTTTTTAGACGACCCCCTGTGGGCTGTGCACTAGCCAGCCGCCAGCCTAAAGGGACAGCGGCGGCTTGCCCGCATGCCACCTGGTGGCAAAGACGGCGCCTGATATCGCGAGCCCCTCCGCGCTCCAAATCCACAGAGCGGGCACAGGCACGCCCAAGAGCGTCAGGGAGACCAGCAGGAGGACAATGCTCCCTCCCGCTGCCAGCACACTGCGGGAGAACGGGGTATCCAGCCCGCCCCACTTCCACTGCAGGAGGCTCCCCAAGATGGTCAGGGTGAATCCTACCGCCACCGATAGGGAGACCATGCCGATAAGGTCAAGATTCAGGTGAAAGCGCAGGGGGAAAAGCCTGTGGCTTTCCATGCCGTAGAGCAGCATGACCGAGATCAGCACCGCGACCATCTGCGCCGGCTTATAGAGTCCGCGCAACCGCCCCGGCAGCTCGGTGGGCCACATATTGGCCGCCGTGCCGATGAGAATCAGCGCCGTGAAAATTCCTTGGTAGGGCAATTCAATGGATTGCAGGGGGCCCATCAGCAGTGTCGCAATCCAGGCTGTGGGCAGCATCACCAAATAGACCCGGGCAATTGTCAGGGCCATCCCCCGGAAATTCTTCGGATTGTGAGGCAAGAGAGAAGCAGTGGTCACCACTCCGGCTCCGCTGAAGGCCAACAGGCCCACCAGCACGGCCACGTTCCAGTGATCCAAGCGGCCGGAAACCACCATTGACAAGAAGTATCCATCCACAAGCGGCAAAATCAGCAAGCGAAGAAGATCACGCGGGGTTTTGCTCGATGGTAAAGCCATATCCATCCCTCATCAAAAACTGCTCCCTTCACCTTGTCTGTCCATGTTCGGAGTTATTTTAAACGCTCGCGCGCTAAACCGCAAGAATTTTTTCGCGGGAACACTTTTCCGCGAAACGTCCGTCAACCAAGGCAGCCCAAGCGCCTTACTTCCCCGGGCTGGGTTTATAGTCCTGGCCCACGGTAATGATCATATCCAGGTGCGGCACATCGTGGTAGGGACTGTTGGAAATGGCCGTGGCGCCGGACGGTCCCAGCGCGCTCGCCAGAGAGGTGGCAAACCCTTCGTCCCCGGTAAAATTCACGATGCTGTTCTGCACGTGGTTATGCTTGTTGGCCCAGATTACCTCATTGACCGTATACCCCTGCTGCTTCAGCCAACCGGCAAACTGCTGGGCCGGGGCCAGGGAGTCCGTGCCGCTGCGCACGACAAAATCGATGCTCTTCTTTTGCGCCGCGGTCCATGGCTGCCCCATCAGCATCTGGTCAGCCAGCAGCTGCTCCCACTTGGGATTGTCGACCCAATAATCGAGCTTCACGTGCATGTAGGGGTCCATCCGCGTCGTCGGCGTGCCTGGAATGGTGGCGAACTGCACGCTGGACAGGGATACGTGGCGGGCGACCAGGGCCAGAGCCAGAAGCTGGTTGTCATGCAGATTGGTGTAGACAATATCCTTGCGCAGCTCCAGCGCAATCTCCGGCAGCTTCGGCAAGTTGGAGGGGTCAAGCAGTTTATGCATAATGGCCTTGATCACTTCCTGCTGCTGGAACGAACGGGCGATGCTGCCCATCGGTTCATGGCGGAACCGGGCGAATTCCAGCACCTGCTGACCGTTGAGATGCTGCAGACCCTTGTTCAGGTTGATGTCGAGGTAGCTGCCGGTGCCGCCGTAGTGCATGGCTTTGGGCACGTAGATTGTCAGCCCGCCAATTTGATTGATAATATCGGCAAAGTTCCACATTGTCGTTTCCATGTAAAAGTCCACCGGGATGTGCATCATCTTTTCGACTTCCTGAACCGCCAGCTTGGGCCCGCCAAAGTAGTTGGCCTCGTTCAGCTTGGTGTAGCCCACATGGGGAATATCCACGAGTGAATCGCGGGGGATGGAGAGCACATTGACCTTCCCCGTCTTCGTATCCACGCTCAGCAGCAGCATGGCATCGGTGCGGTCCCGCACTGTCGGATTCGTCACGTCTTTGCCGTTGATAATGCTCAGCGCATTGCCCAGGAGCAAGATGGTGACCCGCTGCTGGCCCAAGGCGTAATTTTTATTGAGAGAACTTACCCGGGGAGTCGTCAGGGCGTGCGTCGGATTCACTTTCCACCAAGCCGCCGCAGCCACAGCGCCCAGGGCGCCCAAAATCCCCACCGGCAGTATCCACCGCCATTTTCCACGCTTCTTGGGCTTCGCCTGCTGCCTTTTCGGCAATGGTTCATTCAAATGGTTATGCACGACAACCTCCCGCGTATGTTCTATTGATCATTCGCCAAACGTGGACACCTGCCGACACCAATATTCTCAGACTGCAGATCATTGTATCATAGCGCAGATGCATCCACTTCCCTATGTCATATAACGCTTAAATCGACGTCAGGTCACAGTCATCCCGAATTTTTTCCATCTGGATTCGCTCTCTCCCTGGCCTCTATCCTCATATAGGCATTATGCGGGCCATTGATATTCCATGCCTGCAGGCCCGTTCCATTCTGGCCGCTTGTATCCAGTCAGGTGCTACAGGATAGGGCGCCGCAATGGGAGTGATCCCCAATCCGAAGGTAGTCCCCAATAGATTGGGTGCGCCGAGAGCCCAAGACGGTGATGTCATGTGGTCCGCGGGAATATGCCTTCTAGATACGCATGTCATTTCCGAACTGGTTCACAAGCATTCAAGCAGGGCTTAATGGAACATCATGGCCGCGCATTGCGCCCAAGACGACGGCCGGCGAGGTCAAGCGGGGGGCGCCTTGGCCGCCTTGCGGGGTTTTTCTTTCGTTCCTTGGGCCTCGACATAGCGCTTCACCGTATCCGCCGATGCTCCCCCGACACTCCCGACATAATAGGCGCGGTGCCAGAAGTATGGTTTCCCATAGTAGTTTGCGAGATGTTCGGCAAACCGGTTGCGCATCCGGCGCGAACTGGCCGATTTCAGATTGTTGATCAAGATCGAGATGTTCAGAGCCGGGTGGATACCCACCAGCAAATGGACATGATCGGCTTCTCCCCCGAATTCTATGAGGGTGCAGCGCCAGTCGGCCAAAATCTCCGCGAACGCCTCTTGCAAGGCCTCGAGCATCTCGGGGACTAAGGTCTTCCGCCGGTACTTGGTCACAAACACGATATGCAGCCGAAGAGAGTACACGGCGTGTGAGGCCGACATCATTTCTGTTTCATCCATAGTAACCTAATGATATACTGAGACGAATAGTCAGAGCAAGGGGAGTGGCACAGTGCTCGCTGGTGACGCCTGTGAACCGTCACCGACAATGCCGCAGTGTCATTTCCATAAACCGCACCGGCTAACACAAGGAGGATTTCATGTCCCAGTCTCCACGGCAAAAGTTATCCTCTGGGGCGTTATGGCTGCTCTGGACCTTTTCTGGTGCCCAGACCGCCAATGCAGTGGCCACGGTCTTTGTCAATCTGTTCATGCTGGTGGTCGCCCACAGCCTGACAGGCCTCATCACCTTCAACATCGGATATTTCGTAGCGCTCACGGTGGTCTTTTACGCGGCCTCAAAGGTGTTTCACGGCAGACCGCCCCTCGTTCCTTACCGGTGGGGGCTATTCCTGACCATGGCATTTTACGGCCTGCTGCTCTCCCTTTCCCACCATGCCGCCCACCTTGTGCTGGCGCTGGGCATTATTTATGGAATTGCCCAAGGCGCTTACTGGTTCGGGTTCAACCTCATGACCTTTGATACCATCGACAGAGATTCGCGCATGCACTTTTTTGGGGTCAGCAGCGCCGTCAACAGCATTACCGGGGTCGCTGCCCCGCTGTTCTCCGGACTGATCATCAGCACCGTCGCCGGGCTGGGGGGCTACCTGATTGTGTTTGCCGTCGCGCTTGCCCTGTATGCGGCGGCGCTCGCTATCAGTTCCGGGGTCCCGACCGGTCCCCCCATGCACTTGCAGCCCATAGCAGACAGCTGGCGGGTGGTCGCCGACCGCCCCGGTTGGGCAGTCATTATCAAAACCGTGGTGGTGCGGGGCACCCGGGAAGGCATTACCAGCCTGGCTGGACTCTTTCTTATTTTCTTCGCGACACACAGCGCTGCCCTCGTGGGAATCTATACTGCGGCGACGGCGCTGGCCCGCATGACCGCCTCCTTGCTGGTCACCCGCCACGTCCGCTACGGCAGACAATTGGGGTCCATGGCTCTGGGCGTTGCCGGGATGATCGGCGCGGGCCTCTTGCTGTTAGGCGGATCATCGTGGCCGTGGATCTTTGCCTATGGGGTGTTGTTCGCACTGACCCTGCCCTTTTATATGATCCCTTCCGAGACCATCCCGATGGGAGTGATGGACCAGGACCCTGATATTACCCAGAGGCGGGTCAGCTATACCCTCAGCCGGGAAGTGGCGCTGAATATCGGCCGCCTGCTGACGGTCGCCATCCTCGCCATCGGGGTTCACTGGATCTCCTCCCCGGTCATGGTCATTGGACTCATACTGCTCACCTCTGTCGCGCAGTCGTGGAATGTCTATGCAATGGGCCGCATTATCTCCCCGGAACCCGGATAGCGCGCGCAAAAAGTGCTATGGTGGGGAAGGAAGAGATTGGATGGAATGTTAGGAGAGGAAGGTCCTTGCGGTGAAATGGATGACCTCGCAAGAAGCCATTGGGCATTTGGAACATCACAATCTGTTGTGGCGGGCCGTTCAGGAGCGTGTGGCGGAGGAAGCGGAAAAATTGCAGGACAGTCCCGCGCTCAGCACTCCCGGAGCAGTTATCGACTGGCTGGAACGGCAGGGTCTGCACCTGTATGTGAGCCCAAAAGGGGCTGAAAATTCCCCGGCATCCGGGGAAGACGTGGCGTTGATTGACACCGAGAAGTTTGACGACCTGACCGGACACCGGGAAGGCGAGTATCTTTCCTAAGAGAGGCGCCGCCCTGTTCCCCTTAAGTCGGGTCACGATGTTCAAACAGCAAGAAATCAAGAAGTGAGTCCCTAAGGACTCACTTCTTGAACCGCTGGGCCATCTCTTCGTTCACATGGTTCCGGTCAAACGCCCACGGGTCAAACTCGCCTCCCACCCAGTCCAGCAAGTGGCTGGCTTCGGGATCATCGCTGTCATAGATTGTCTGCAGAAACTGCTCGTAACCGTATGGGCCACCCACGTCTTCCGGCGGGCACGCCCCCTCCCCCGCAGTGCAGCGCACCGCCATCTCGCGGTGCTCGAGGGGCCTGACTCCCTTCACATGGATTAGGTGCACCCAGTTGTCCCCGAAATCGTAGAGGTATGACATGACATCGGACGAGGCCAGATTCAATGAGGACAGCTTTTTCCAGCGCGCATCGAAATGCGAGTCATCCACCACAAAGTCCTCATCCGGCACGGAAATCGCCAGCGGTCCGTACTTAAACTCAAACAAATGGTAGCTCTGCCATCCCATGGCAATCTGAATGGCTTCGTGAAACTTTTTGAAGGTGATGGTGCTTGGCACCATAAGCCGGCGCCATACCGGCCATGGCATATCTAGCAAAGATACCTGAATATCGTAAAGAAACGACCGCATCGCCATGACCCCATACAGCTCCTCTTTGGTTACCCCGCATTTGACGGGCCGAGATTAGTCATTCCTATCATATCCTCTCCAAATGATGGCGACAAGCTCTGAATCGTTTCCGAACATCCCCAATTCCTGCCTCCCATGCCAAAAACCGCGGGGAAACATCGAAGCGCAAATTTCCGGATCCGCGGAAAATGCGGTATACCTATTAGGAAAGTCCATCACACTCAAATGCCTGCCTTGTCAAGTCAGCAGGCGGCTAAAGGGGGTTTACGATTTTATGGCCTTGTCTGTTTTGTTTGTGCGCCACGGCGAGAGTGAAGCCAATATCCAGAACATGCTGGTGTCGGAACGCTCCGACCCGGCCCTGACAGCCCGCGGACGCCGGGAAGCGCAAGACCTGGCCCGCCTGTGGGCGGCAGAGCCGCCGCGCGCGATCTATGCCAGCCCGCTTCTGCGCAGTATCGACACGGCGAAAATCTGGGAACAAGAAACGCATGGCCCCGCCGTCCAAATTGACCCCCGCCTCCATGAGATTAAACTGGGGGATTTTGACGGGCGCATCGTTTCAGACCTCGCCCAGCACGACACAGAGCGCTACCAATTATGGAAGAGCGACCCCGAGTCCCCTCCCGCGCATGGTGAAAAGCTCAGTGCCGTTGGCCTGCGCATGGCGTCGTTCCTGCAAGACGTCGGAGAGCAGTATGACTCGGGGCTGATTGTGGCCATTACCCACGCCGACTGTCTCAAAGCCGTCACCCTCCACATCCTGAGGGCGCCCTGGCAGTCTTCGGGGCTCCTGCATTTCTCCAACGTCGCCGGAGTGCACGCCAACCGTTCAGGAGATCATTTTGAACTGCTGGGTCTGCCGCTCGCACCGCCCGCCCACGCCGGCGCGCTTTAACCGCCAGCGCTCCCCCCTGCGGGGGAGGTTGTGTGCTACTGGTTTTCCGGGTAGTGCAGATCCACACGGTGGCCATCACTCTCGACCACGACAGACACCATATCAATAAAAAATCCGGTTTCCACCACTCCGGGCAACGCTTTCAGATAGGCATGAGTTTTGCGCGGGTCAGCTATTTCTCCAAAGTCGCAGTCCAGAATATAGTTTCCATTATCCGTGATAAAGGGTGTGCCGTCTTGCTGGGAGCGCCGCGTGCTGCGGCACCCGCTGGCCTCGACGCGCCGCGCAGTCAGCTCCCATGCGAACGGGACCACCTCCACCGGCATGGGGAAATGGCCGAGGCGTTCGACCATCTTGGTGCTGTCCACGATCACGATGAAGCGGCTGGCAGCCGACGCCACAAGCTTTTCCCGCAGCAGGGCCCCGCCGCCGCCTTTGGTCAGGGCAAAACACTTGGCCACCTCGTCAGCCCCGTCAATAGCCACGTCCAAAGCGTTGACAGTGGCAAAATCCAGCAAAGGAATGCCGAGTTCCCGGGCCATGGACTCTGTCTGCTCCGATGTCCCAATCGCCCGGATTTTCAATCCCTGGCGGACCCGCTCTCCCAGCTTCTGAATAGCCCAGTAAGCCGTTGACCCCGTGCCAAGCCCCACGGTCATGCCGTCTTCCACAAATTCCACCGCGCGCTCCGCAGCCATTTTTTTAGCCTGCGCCAAGCTGTCCAGTGCAGATCCCCCCTCAGACGTACTCCGAATATATTGAATATCTTACCATGTTGCAGGCCTTATGGCCCCGTTCACATACTCCGCCCCTCACCGGAAATCTGACGCTGCACAATGGCGGCACCCAGTGAACGGGCAAAATGCTGCAAGTCTCTCTCCAACGTCTGCGCAAAAGATGACGGGCAGCGGAAATCCGGCTCGAATGCCATCTGTAGAACATGGAGCGCGCCGGTGTCCCTGGACAGGCGGGCATCCATCCGCCCCACCAGCTGGTCCCCGGCGAGAATGGGCATGGTGTAGGCGCCAAACTGGCGCTGCGCCGGAGGTTTGTAAATTTCCCAGACGTACCGGAACCCAAAGAGATCATGCAGCCGTTCGCGGCCCCACAATACATTGTCCAGCGGTGGGAGGAACCGCACGCGGAGGGCGGGATCTTCCAGGTCATAAGGTTCCTGCCCCATGCACGACTCCAGGCGGCCGATATCTTCGCGGCGGAGGTAATAGGACCGCCCCGTCTCTTGAATCTTAACCGGAACGAGAACCTCCTGGCTGGCGGCCTCCGCGGCAAGACTGCGCCGCTGGCTCAGGGTTGTCTTCTTCCATCCCCACAGGGGATCTCTCTCCGTGACCACCCGAAAGGCCCGCAGGTATTTGGCGAACAGAGCCTGGTCGGCTTCATCTTCCGAAATTTCCGCGTTGCGCCGAGCCACCTCAGCGTCCAAGCCCCGGGCCGCCAGATCAAAAGTGCGCAGCGAGCGGTCACGGCCCACCACCCGTATCATCCCGGCGTCCCGCAGCAGATTCAGGGCGTGGGACGTCGCTTTGGTGGTGCCGACCGCTCCGTCCCAATAGCCCTGCACCCGCACCGGCGACTCAAATGCCCGCGAAGTCAGAGGGCCTTCATTATGGAGCCGGGTTAGGACCTCCCCGATCACGCTGCCCAAGTCGTCCATCTCCCGTTGCAGCTGCTGGCGGCGGCGGGCGCGCACCCCTTTCAGCACGGGAAAATCCTCAATGGGCAGCAAGCAGGCCGCATGCGTGGAGTACTCAAAAATTATCCCTCGGGCCAGCAGAACATCCACGCTCCCGGCGCGGTATCCGTCGTGGCGCGCGAGCAAGGCCAGATCCTGATTGCGTCCGACAAGGGACACGGGGTCGATCTGCACGCACTCCAAATTCCGGATCAGCTGGGCCAAATCCGGTTCCGCACGGCTCAGCGGGTTCAGCCCCTGGAAAGACAGGAGAAACCGCCTCAGGTCTTGCTGCTGTACGGTCAAAGACTCTGTCACGCCAGCCTCCTTCAGTCTCTATCCCTCAAAATCGTTCAGACAGACCTTGATAGCCCCCAAATTTTTGTTCCATACCGTGTGAAAGGCCGTTTTATAGTCGCGGGCCGCATAGATATGGGTTACCAAATCCTCGGCCGGCAGATCGGTTTTCTCCAACAGCGCGATGGCCTCCGAGAAGAGGTCATGCTCTGTGCCGCCGTATCCAAACGTGCCGAAGAGCGTCACGTCCCGCGACCACACCGGCGTCAGGTCCAGCTTCACCTCGCCCGTGCCCCCTATGAGAAGCACTTGCCCGCCCGGGGCCGCCGCACCCAGCGCATCTTGCAGGGAGGACCCTGTGCCCGCCGCATCGATGACCAGGTCAAATCCGGCGGGGCGCCACGCCGGCGCGTTCCACAGGCGGGGAGCGGGTGCGCCGGTGTAGGCGTTTACCGCCTCGTCCGCGAGACTCCGCACTACAAGCCGGGCGCCCAGTCTGCCCGCCCATTCGGCTTGCTGGGGGTACCTGGCGACACTGACCACGTCCGCCGCCGGATGGCCCTCCCGCAAAGCCAAAAGCGTCAGCAGCCCTACCGTGCCGGCTCCAATCACCAGCACCGAGCGCACCTGGTCCCAGTCAGCATGGGACAGGCCATGCAGGACAATGGTCAGGGGTTCGGTCAGAACCGCGCGCGACGGCGGCATCAGGGGCGGCACGGCCACCAGCTGCCCCTCGGGCACCCACATATATTGTCCGAACCCTCCGGGATAATCCTTGTGAAATCCGATGAGCAGACCCAGGTCGTGCCGGCTGCGGTGATGGCACCAATTGGGCTGGTTGTTGGCACAAGCCGGGCAGGGTGTGTCTGATCCCAAGGCCAGACATGAGAGAGAGGGATTCACCGCCACCAGCGTATCTTTCACCCAGGTATCGCTGCCGTCTGCGACACGCGCCACCACTTCGTGGCCGAGAACGGCAGGAAAGGATGTTAAGGGAGCCAAATAGGGAGAGCTTGTGCCGAGCAGCAGCGAGGAATCGGAACCGCAGATCCCGGACAAAACGGGCTTGACCCGGATCCAGCCAGGGCGTGCGGCAACCGCTGGCTCCGCGACCATTTCAGATTTCAGGGACGAGACCGCCCCCATCTTGGCCGTGCGGGGAAGAAATTTCTGCCGGGCCACTCTTGGCAGGGATAAGTGATAGCGGATGGCTTTATAGCTCATGGGGAAATCCGGCAAACAGTCCTGTCATGGACAATACCAGCCTCTCTGTGTCTTCTTGCCTTCCATACCGCATCGCTGTGAGGCGTCCGGCTTGGCAGGCTCTTTACTGCAGATCCTTGAGGAATCCTACCGCCGGCCTTTTTTGGGACAAGGCGGACATAATCTGCACCCAGGCCTCTTCGGTGCCGGTGCCCGCTTCCGTAAAGATCTGATCGAGAAACACCCTCTGGGCGTCGCTCAGTTCTTTCTCCAGCGCCTCCCCGGTGTCTGTCAGGGTCAAAAGCCGGCTGCGCCTGTCACGCTCAGCCGGGGCGTTGTGAACGAAACCCAGTTCAACGAGTTGCTTCAGCGGTTTATGCAGCGCCTGTTTGCTGACTTCCAGCACGGCCAGCAACTGATTGACGGTGAGGCCGGGGAAATGCCCCACAAAGAACAGAATGCGGTGGTGCACCCGCTGCAGGTGATGCTTGGCCAGAATTTGATCTGGCTTATCCGTAAATGTCCGGTAGGCGAAGTAGAAGAGCACCAAGATTTTGTTGAGCTGCGACTTGCGGCGGTCGTCCATAGCATTTCCCCTCCGTCCGGTTCCGGCCAGTCCCGCGCATCGCCGGCCCACATGTAAAGGAACGGGGGCACGGCGATGGGGTTCAGCGCGTGAAGCAAACCTAGCGGCCCTGAAGCCTTGACCCGTCCATGATAGCACACGCCCACAGAAATCTATCACAATCCGGCTTTTTCTTCACCGCAGGGCTGCAGCCACCAAATTTCGTCCAATTGCTTTATGTCAATGTTATTGACTTAATATTCCCCGCCCTATACACTATAAGTCAAATCTATTGACCCATTTTGCAAGGAGAGTGACACACATGGAGAACCCCACATACACCGTTGGCCGTTACCTTCTGGACCGCCTGGCTGAACTCGGCATAGACCACCTGTTTGGCGTGCCTGGCGACTACAACTTAAACTTTCTCAGCCAGGTCATGACTCATGAAACAATGACATGGGTGGGCAACCGCAACGAACTCAACGCCGCTTACGCCGCGGACGGATATGCCCGCCTGAAAGGCATTGGTGCTCTGGTCACCACCTACGGGGTGGGAGAGATGAGCGCCATAAACGGCGTGGCCGGATCTTTCGCCGAAAGAGTCCCCGTCGTGGCCATCACAGGAACTCCGGCCACGTCGGTCATGGCCCAGGGCCTCTTGGTGCACCACTCGCTGGCGGATGGACAGTTTGGCCATTTCCAGGCGGCCTACCAGGAAGTGACTGCAGCCCAAACCATTTTGCGGGCAAAGACAGCCCCTTTGGAAATCGACCGGGTGCTCAGGACGTGCTGGATCTCCAAGCGCCCCGTGTACATTGCCCTGCCGTCTGATGTCAGCGGCCAGCCCGCATCCCCTCCTGCGGGCCCGCTTCTTGGCTTCCTGGACGTTCCCGCCAGCGATCCTGAGAACCTTGAGGAGGTGTGCGCCCAGATCGCACGCCGCGCGCGATCGGCCCGCAAACCCGTTATTTTGGCAGACTTTGAGGTGAACCGCTATCATGCCGAAGCTTCTTTGCTGCACCTCGTGGAGCGCTCGGGGTTTCCTGTCGCGACATTGAGCATGGGCAAGGGGATCATTGCGGAAAATCACCCCCAGTTCATTGGGGTATACAACGGCGGGTTGAGCGCAGAGTATCTTAAGGAGCGCATCGCCCAGTCGGATTGTCTGATTCTGGTGGGTGTGCAGCTGATTGACACCCTGACCGGGAGCTTCACTGACGGCATTGAACTCGACACCGCCATTGCCGTGCATCCCCACCATACCAATATCGGCGCGGTGCGCTATGACCGCGTGAATATGGAGGAGCTTTTAACGGCGCTAAGCGGAAACTTTGAGCCCCGGGACCCGTCCACACTGGACATTCTCCCGGCCTTGGCCGCCCCCCGCCAGGCGGAGCCTGGCAAGGACAGCACGGCGGCTTTGAGCCAAGAGCATTTTTGGTCCCGTTTCAGCCAGTTCCTCACCCCGGGGGATGTGCTCATCGCCGATCAGGGTACGGCCTACTTTGGCGCCGCATCAATCCCCATTCCTGAGCACACCGCTTTTGTCGGCCAGCCGCTGTGGGGCTCCATCGGCTACACCCTGCCGGCGCTTTTGGGCACGCAGCTGGCCTTCCCGGAGCGGCGCAATATTTTAGTCATCGGCGACGGCTCCTTCCAGCTTACCGTTCAGGAACTGTCCACGATGATTAAATGGCGGCTGCACCCGATTGTCATGCTGCTGAACAATGACGGCTACACGGTGGAGCGCGCCATTCACGGTCCCGACGAACCCTACAATGACATTCCCATGTGGAGCTACCACCAGATCCCGCAGGTCTTCGGAGACAGCACCTGCCTGTCCCTCCAAGTGTCCACCGTGCAGCAGCTGGATGACGCGCTGGCGGCCGCCGAGATCGCCAAAGACCGGATGGTCTTTGTGGAGGTTCTGATGGGACGTCTGGACGCGCCCGACATTCTCAATCGGCTCGGCCGCGCCATGGCCGCGCAGAACCATTATTAATTCCCCGTCACTTTTTGCCATTCAGGCCCGTTCCCCTAAAGCAAAATGGGCCTGAACTTGTCAGCCGTCATTTTTTCCCGAAAAATCGAACACGGGACTCACTCCAAGCACAACGGGGCCGGAGAGCTCCTAGATCCGCTCTCCGGCCCTCTTTTCTCCGCTAATGCTCTCTCAAGATTTTTTAACCAGCTTGTACACATTGAGGCCGACCCGCTCATCACGGTCCGGCAGCACCGCGTTGCCCTCAGTGGAAGCAATGATCACCGACTTGCCGGACCCGGACCGTCCAAATTCCTGTGACAGGTCAACCCGTATCGTCAGAATGTCACCCACGACCGAAAATTCCACGTTTTTCATCTTGCTCTCTCCCTTCATG
>JAKAAS010000347.1 GCA_021802225.1 Bacillota bacterium | reverse complement strand
GAACAGCTGGGCTTGGGTCTCGGGGAGTTGGCTTTGGGTACGGTGCTTGCTTTAGGGGTTTTGACTCCCCTGCGTACGGCGCACCACCACGCACAGTAAAGAGTAGAACAAAGACGGGGCCCGGCAATTTATGCCGGGCCCCGTCTTTCATTCTGTCAGCTTGTCGTGCTGCCAAATCCGCCTGTGCGCACGGAAGAAGCGGTGTCGTCATCCGTTATCCCGAAGCGCACGAAGAGTCCCTGGGCGATCCGGTCGCCAGCCTCAACGACAGCGGTCTCGGTGCCGTGGTTGGTGAGGGGAATAAAGATGTGCCCTTCGTTCTCCGGATTATCGACGTAATCGCGGTCGATCACTCCGACCTGGTTTGCTAAGACACAGTGTTTTTTAATGGCCCACGAACTGCGGATCACAATCAGCAGGACTTCTCCCGCTGGCATGTAAGCCTTGATCCCGGTCGGTACGAGAACCGTTTGCTCCGGAAGAATTTCCACGTGGCCGGCAGAGGCCAGGTCATAGCCCGCGGAATCTTGGGTATGCCTGCGCGGCAGGGTGAGACCCCGGTCGCAGTAAGAAGAAACAAAGGCAAAATAACGTGGCACGAGAAGGCTCCTTTTCAAACCCGCTGTATTGGACAGTATCCACCCGTATGATAGTCAATTATGCAGAGGGTTGAAACCCCCATAAAAAATTCCGCGCAAACTTGCCATGAAAACTGGAATAACTAGTATACTGAGAAAGGAAGGGCGAATATTGGGATTATTACTGAATATTCTCAGAAAGTAAAAGTTCCGTTTTGAGAGGAGATTAACCTATGGCGGATGACAACGCAAAGGTGTCTGAAACAGAGATTGCAGTGCATTGGCACGAAGAAGAATATTATTCCCCGCCCGAGAGCTTTATCGAGCAGGCCAATTTTCGGGATGCGGCCGCGATGGGAAAGTTTGAACTGGAGAACTTTCCTGAGTATTTTGCGGAATATGGGAATCTTCTGCAATGGGACCGCCCCTGGGCGCAAGTGTTCGACGGCAGCAACCCTCCCTTCTGGAAGTGGTTCGTCGGCGGGAAGCTCAATGCGTCGGTTAATTGCATAGACCGGCACTTGGCGGACAACCGTAATAAAGCGGCGTTTTACTTTGTTCCGGAGCGCCCTGAAGAACCCAAGCAGGTGGTGACCTACCAGGAACTGTTTGTTAGGGTCAATGAGTTCGCGGCGCTGTTGCAGGATTATGCCGGGGTGAAACGCGGTGACCGGGTGACCATCCACCTTCCGATGGTCGTGGAACTACCGGTGGCCATGCTCGCCTGTGCCCGCTTGGGTGCCATACATTCGGTGGTTTTTGGAGGATTCAGCGGGCAGGCTTGCGCTGACCGCATTATAGATTCGGAGAGCGACGTTCTGATTACGATGGACGGTTACTACCGCGGAGGAAAGTGGCTTAGCCACAAAGACAAGGCGGATATTGCCGTAGACCGGGCCAAAGAGGCAGGGCAGACGGTGAATACCGTGCTGGTGTTTGAACGGCACCCTGGAAAGTATTCCAGCGAGGCCCCGCTTGTGGAGGGACGGGACGTCATCGTCAACGACCTTCTGAAGAAGTACCGGGGGCGGCGTGTCGAACCGGTTTCCATGCGTGCGGAGGACCCGCTGTTCTTGATGTACACGAGCGGATCCACCGGGAAGCCAAAGGGCGTGCAGCATTCCACTGGCGGATACTTGTCGTATGCCGCAGCCACCAGCAAAAATATCCTGGATATCAAGCCGGAAGACGTCTACTGGTGCATGGCTGATATTGGTTGGATTACCGGGCACTCTTATATTGTTTACGGTCCTTTGGCCTTAGGCGCGTCCTCGGTGATTTATGAAGGGGTCCCATCATATCCTGATGCCAACCGCCCTTTTGCGATTGCTGAGGAACTGGGAGTGAATATTTTCCACACGTCTCCTACGGCCATACGCAGTTTGCGAATGGCGCCAAATATCACTCCTCAGGATTACGACTATCATTTTAAACTGATGGTCACCGTTGGCGAGCCTATCGAGCCGGATGTATGGCGCTGGTATTACCATGTGATCGGCCAAGACGAGGCGGTGATCGTTGATACCTGGTGGCAGACGGAGAACGGGGGATTTTTGTGCAGTACGGTGCCTGCCCTCGACAAAATGAAACCCGGCAGTGCAGGGCCAGGCATTCCTGGCATTCATCCGGTGATTTACGATGACGAGGGGCACGAGATTGCGGCTGGATCGGGACGGGGAGGAAATATCTGCATTCGCAACCCGTGGCCGGGGATACTGCAGACCATCTGGAGGGATCCCGAACGTTTTGTCTCCACCTACTACGGGAAATATTGCAAAAACCCGGACAGCAAAGATTGGCGCGACTGGCCGTATATGGCCGGAGATGGAGCTATGCTGGCGTCTGACGGGTACTTCCGAATTCTAGGGCGCATCGACGATGTGATCAATGTGGCCGGACACCGGCTCGGAACCAAAGAGCTGGAGTCGGCCGTGCTGAAGCTGGATGAAGTGGCCGAGGCCGCGGTCATTGCGGCGCACGATGACATGAAGGGAACCGTTCCAGAACTGTATGTCTCTTTGCAGCCCGGAGTGATGCCGTCCGATGAGCTCAGCCAGCGCATTATCAATGCCATTGTGACGGAAATAGGGCCGATTGCCCGCCCCCGCAAGGTCTGGATCGTTCCTGATTTGCCGAAGACCCGTTCGGGAAAGATTATGCGCAGAATTCTGGCATCCATCTCAAACAATAAAGAGGTTGGGGACGTCACCACCTTGGCGAATCCTGAGATTGTAGACACAATTCACCAGATGGTCAGTCCTTGATTGCCGGGTCTATGACCCGCAAAGGCGTGGAAACTAGAAGGGTTTCTGCGCCGCACCTCATCTTGATAAGTATGGGCGCTCCTCAATAAACTAGGAGGTTGGATGAGATGATTGGGAAAGTCGCTAATCCTGGCCCGCTGGGCCTTGCTGGTTTTGCTTTTACGACGTGGATGCTGAGTATGATTAACGCGGGGTGGTTCAACGCCCATGCCATGGGCATGGTGATCGCTTTGGCGATGGCCTTTGGGGGCACGGCACAGATGGTGGCTGGTGTACTGGAGTACCCGCGCGGCAACACGTTTGGCACGGTGGCCTTTTTTTCCTATGGAGCTTTCTGGTGGTCATTCGCGCTGTTTGCCCATTACTTCGGGGCTCAGGTTCCGGCAGCGTTCGTGGGATGGTATCTTTTTATATGGGGTGTTTTTACATTTTATATGTGGGTGGCGACGTTTCGCGCCAATCGCGCCCTGCAGCTCGTTTTCCTCTTTTTGTGGCTGACTTTTGTGGTGCTGGCGATAGGCACTTGGACGAATCCCTCCATTACCGTGGCCGGAGGCTACTTAGGCCTGATTACGGCTTTGCTGGCATTTTACGCTTCGGCAGCGGATGTGATCAATCCTGCTTTTGGACGGGATGTACTGCCCGTGCACGCATACCCGGCACAAACTCCTAAGACGGGGGCTCAGCGCAACGCTGGTTGAAATTATCTATTGATAAATGCACCAAGAAGAGCCTGCCGGATCCGGCAGGCTCTTCTGCGTCCGGCACAGGAGGTGGCGATGGTCAAGGCAGTGGGTCTTTG
>JAKAAS010000346.1 GCA_021802225.1 Bacillota bacterium | reverse complement strand
GCCATGGCGGGCGTGACCAAGAGTCCCAGCCAAGCCTGCCGGTCTAAAATAATGTACCACGAGGCGCCGGCGATAACCCCCATCAGATAGAGCAGAAGGTCGACTTCGACCAAAAGCGGAACGTGGGTGTCGATGAAAACATTTAAGGACGGGATGATCCACAGAAAATCCACCGCCATTCCCAGCAGGATTAAAGCCACCGACACGGCCTTTATTCTGCGCATCCGCATTTCGTCTGACGCATCCGGCATCAGCGCTTTGAGAGCGCTGCCCGACCACCTGAGCACCCAAGGTCCGATGGCCAACCCGCCCAAGAGGCCCGCGACGAGAATGGCTGTATACTGCAGCGTGTGATTATCCACGCATCCGTGGCGGTCGGCTAGGTAACTGAGGTGCTGGATGTGATACGACACGGCCGCTGCATAACCTAAAAAAGAAATCACGATGGCAATATACCGCCACACTCTGTTCCGGATATCCGGCAACGCTGCATGAGTGGTGGAAGCATTCTGAAGAGGCCGCTTAATCGCTGACATTGACGGCAACTGTCTCCTTTGTCTTATGCCCAGCGACATCGATCTGGGCAATCATATCCCAAGTGCCTGCCATGAGAAAAATACTGTGACCGCGGTAGCGCCCGCCGCCTGCGCTTTGCAGCGCGAAGCTCTGCTCGGGCATATCCATGGCAGTCATCTGGAGGTGCATGACGATGTGGGCATTGCTTACAGGTTTTTCATTTGCCGACAGCAGCGATACAGTGACATGAAAAGGTTTCAGAGCCACCACGGGATTAGGCCGGTAGGTGACAGTGGTGGCCATGCCCGGGGAGCTGATTTTCACGGTGGCGGAGCCTTGTGGGGATGCCGCAGACGCCTGCCCGCATCCTGCCGCCGACAGCGCCAGGATCACCAGTCCGAGAATGGGCGCCAGTTTCTGCGCTGTGCGGTTGTCTCTGATGTGGTTCACCGGCACCATCTCCTTCAGGCCCCCAGTCGTTTTATTTCTTCCGCTATTATAGCGCAAGTAGTCCGAAACGGACGATATGCATTGGGGCTTACCGGCATGGATCTGCGCTATTGCCATAATGCATCGAATTTGGAAGAGATAGGCATATAGCTACGGCCGCTCGGCGAATCACACGGAGGAGGTGGGTGGGAGGGCTTGTAGGGGCAAGCAAGTGAAGCGGTCCAGAGCTTTTGTCAGGAATGCACTCGAGGTCAATCCACGGTCCATGGGATGGAAGTTGACCTGAACGGCCTGTCTGGATGAGATTTTTCTGGTCTTACTGCGGAAAACAATTCGGCAGGCTGGAAGTCACATGCCCGGGAGGGCCCGGCGCCGATGTTGGCCGGCATTACGCGTTTGTTTTTGCCTGCCTTTAGGATATCATGAAGTATCAGGATCATGGCTTCTGTAAAGGGCCATGGGGTACCTTAACAGTGGGGAGAGATTTGCATGGAAGAACGCATAGGTTTTGTGGGCCTCGGAATTATGGGCCAGCGGATGGCGGCCAATCTCTTGCGCCACCAGCCCATCAACATATACAACCGCACCAAGGCCCGGGGTGAGGCCTTGACAGCTTTGGGCGCGGTCTGGTGCGACAGTCCCGAAGAACTGGCCAGGGCGAGCACTATTGTGCTGAGCATGGTTTCGGATGACGACGCGCTGCGGGCCGTTGTGGAAGGAAACAGAGGATTGCTCAAGGGTGTCGGCAAAGGCACTCTGATTGTGGACCATTCGACGGTATCCGCCGGTGTGACCCGCGATCTAGCTGCGAAAGCCCGAGACCGGGGTGCGGCATGGGCCGATGCTCCTGTAACAGGAGGGGACATCGGGGCGGAGAAAGGCACCCTGACGATTATGGTCGGGGCTGAGGCCCAGGACTTTAACCGCGTGCGGCCTGTCCTGCAGCAGATGGGCCAGCGGATTTTTCACGTGGGAGGTGTGGGGCAAGGCCAAACGCTGAAGTTGATTTCAAACATGGTGTCGGCATTGAATTTGATGGCGGCGGCTGAAGGGTTGCAATTTGGCCTCCATCAGGGGCTGGCAGTGGATGACATGGCTGCGGTGATGAACCTTGGCTCGGCCCAGTCTTTTGAACTGAGCAAGGTGCTGGACCGTTACACGCATGCCAACTTTGCCCCGGGATTTTCCGTGGCGAATCGCCTCAAGGACTTGCGGCTGGCGGTCGCCATGGCTAAGACCGAGGGTTACCCAGCGGATTTGGCCGCCTGTGCGCTGCCTTTGTATGAGGCCCATGACCGCTCGGGGTTTCATGATCAGGATGAGGCCAGCTACGTTCAGCGCTGGGATGCGCAGAAAGGCGCGAAATTGTGACGCCCGTCCTGCTTTTTGATCTCGACGGCACGATCCTCGACACGACCGAGTTGATTATTGCCAGCTTTTTGTACACTTTTGCCGAGGGACTGCAGGAAACGGTGAGCCGTGAGGAGGTCATGCAATACTTCGGGCGCTCGCTCGACGACCAGTTCCGCATTATGCGCCCCGAGTTGGAGGCGGCAGATGTGGACCGGCTGGTCGCTCTTTACCGTGCACACAACCATGCGCATCATGACCAGATGATCTCCCTAATCGCCGGCGCCGGTGAGGCTTTGCACCGCTGGCAGCAAAGGGGAGTGCCGATGGGGCTCGTAACCTCCAAGCGGCTGGATATGACGGAGAGGGGACTCCGGCGCTATGATTTGTGGCCGCTGTTCGCGACCATTGTCCATCATGACAGCACCAGCCGCCACAAGCCGGATCCAGACCCTCTGCTTCTGGCTCTTAAGGAATTGCAGGCACAGCCGGAGTCCAGCTGGTACATTGGGGACAGCCCCTACGACATGCGCGCTGCCAAATCTGCGGGCTGTCAAGCCATCGGATTTTGCTACAATACGTTTACATCCCGCGAGCTTGAGGAGGCGGGCGCAGACCATCTTGTGCGCAGCTGGCCGGAACTTTATGCTTGGTGGGAAAACAATAATAGGGGAAATGAGGGATAGGCATGGGACTGGATGGCGCTGAACTGACATGGCTGGGACACGCGTCGTTTTTGCTTAAATCACCCGGAGGAAAATATCTTGTGATCGATCCCTGGCTTGAAGGGAACCCGAAATGCCCGCCGGAATTTTACGGGTGGGATCAGGCGGATTACATCTTATTGACCCATGGCCACTTTGACCATATGGGCAGCGCCGAGTCATTGGCGAAGAAAACGGGGGCCGCTGTTCTCTGTAATTTTGAACTGGCGACTTACCTGGAGTCCAAGGGTGTGGCGAACACGGTTGGCATGAACAAGGGCGGCACGGTGGAATTCGGAGACATCAAGATCACGATGGTTTACGCAGACCACAGTTCCGGGATCAGCACCGAACACGGCATTATCTACGGGGGAGAAGCAGCCGGGTTCGTGGTGACACTGGAGAATGGACTCACACTCTACCATGCAGGGGATACCAACGTATTTGGAGATATGGCGCTGATCAAAACCCTCTACCAGCCGGACGTCGCTCTGCTTCCCATTGGGGGGCATTTTACGATGGCTCCCAAAGAGGCGGCGTACGCTGTGCGGCTCTTGGGCGCCAAGACCGTGGTTCCCATGCACTACGGCACGTTTGATGCTCTGACGGGGCGGCCGGAGGCGCTGGCCGACCTGTTGGC
>JAKAAS010000345.1 GCA_021802225.1 Bacillota bacterium | reverse complement strand
ATGATCACCACCACGGGAAACGTCTTCAAAGGTGGATGAGCCTCTTCCGGCCGCCAGCACAACAAATTCGGAGCCGCAGCCGCCATGCTGCTCAGTGCGGAATACTCAATATCCCACCGAACCACGACCACCACAGAAATTCTGTGATCGCCGGTCTCCCGGAGTGCCTCGCCTCTCTTATCAGATTCCTGTTCCCACGGAGGCGTAGTCATGCTGATTCCCCCCTCCTATGCGTGCGGACGCCCTTCGGCCGGCCGAAAAACAGCTTGCCGTGAGGGAACACCGGACAATGACCACTGGCGTGCTCACCTTGGCTAAAGACTATCCACTCTCCCGTCAGGTCCAGCACTCCCCAGCGGGCAATAATTGAACCGCGCCTACGATCCCCTCCCTCACGGGCCGATTCCCTTTTGGAAGGCCGTCGTTGTTGATGCCCCGGAAGAGTCTTTGACCTCTTCCGGGCCCCGACGAGGAGCAGTGCAAAGATGGAAACACCAGAACTTTTCAACGAGATCGCTGCGCACTATGATAAGTGGAGCAATGTCTTGTCGGGTGAAGGCATCCGGGCCTGGCACCGATTTGCCGTCGACCATATGCATCTCGGCCCAGGATTAACAGTGCTCGATGTGGGGTGCGGCACGGGTACGGCCACATGCATGATGGCTAAGGCCATCGGCCCGGAAGGGCATGTGGTGGGGCTCGATCCCTCTTCCGCCATGTTGACGGTGGCCAAAAGCATGGTCAGGCGCTATTCATGCGCTTCGGTGGAGTGGGTGCTGGGAACCGGGGAGAATCTTCCATTTGATGATAACGTGTTTGACCGGGTGACGGCCCAATTTTCGCTGCGGAATATGAATCATTGGACGGAGGGCCTGCAAGAAATGGTGCGGGTCCTCAAACAAGATGGGCAGTTGACGATTTTAGAAATGGTGCAGCCGACCACGGCGTTAGGGACACTGGCCCGCAACAGTCTCGGCGCAATTACCGCGAAAATCTCTGACGCCACTCTCACGCCGTACCAATGGTTGGGGCTCTCATTGGATCATGCTCCCACAGCAGGCGAATTGCGCCAGGAAGCATTGCGGCAAGGAATCCATGACATTGCCAGCCATCGCTGGCTCGGCGATTTAGTAGTGGAATTGCATGGACGCAAAAGGCTATCCCTTGAGCCTTACAAGACATTCTCTCCGTATCCCGCGCTGGTTTGGGCTCTGGATGGGTCAATCACCGCGTTGCAGGGCGCATCATGGATTAATGCATTTATTAGTGCGGGTACTCGTGTTCATCTTGTGACGATTATGCCTAAGGCGACTCCCGCGGCAAAGATCCGTGACACCGACCGAACTGCTTGGCGCCGCCACCACCGTACGGCAGAAGGCTTGCTGACAGCGGGACGATTTTTGACTCAGACGCATATGGTCGAGGGCAACCCCGGACGGATGCTGATAGAATTAGTCGCTGAAACCCAATCGCAAATGATCCTCATGGGAGATAAACAGGCAAGGAGCTGGACGGGGCGCCGTATGGGAAGGATAGTCCGGTATGTGTCTACGCATTCTCCTGTCCCTGTCGTGATCATCCCCCCGATGGGAACACTGAATAGCCAAAACATATCGTGAGGCTTTATCAATCAGTGACGTTCTGCCGTTTACATTTGTGGGGGGGCGTTTGCTGCCAAGTGCGCGTGACTTCTTAAGTCTACGGCCCTGAAGCAGTGGTGTGGGGGATACGAGGGCCGTTTCAAAGTGGTGCGGTCAGATCCGGCAACTCCGCGAAAGTGGCACTAAGGAGGGCCACGCACTAGTTCCAAAACGCTTGGCTGTGGAGGGAAGGACCCTGTGCGTAGTACGGCGGGACCGATTGAGATTGCCGTTCCTGGTGGCCGCATGCCTGCTATCAGATTGTCCCACTGCCGAGACAGCCTTGCAGGCGTTTTTGATGGTGTCCGGTTCCGTTAGCAAACTTAACACCTGGTAATGCGGCAATCCGCCTGTTCGAATAGGCTATAGCTTAGCGAAAGTCTTGGACGTGGGAACTGCCCTCGCCTACATGCATGCTATAATTAATGAAGAGAAAGATCGGCTAATGTGCCAACATTAGCCGATCTATTGCAGTTAGGCGGGGAATTACGTGAGAACATAGCGCTGAATCCGCCTGCGTATTTGGCGGACGCGCTGCAATGGCCGTGGGCGGGTCTTTGGGGAAAGGGGTGGCTGACCATGCTCCGTGCTGTCATTATCATTATTGTCGTGCTTATCGCTTTAGCATTAGTCAAGGGACTCATCCGCTGGGTTTTGCTGATCGCGGCCATTGCCTTCGGGGTATTTTTTCTGCGCCAGCCAGCGCAGGTCACGCCAGCAGTTCGGGCAAAAATCGCGGCCAGTGAAGTTGTAAAAGATGGCCAGGCGGCGGGCACGACCGTTCTGCATTCCAAGATCGTTATCAGCAACTGGCAGAAACTTGAGTACTTCGCTAGAAAAGACCTTGGAATCTAAGGCAGGTTCGTTCACGGCCCGCTCATGCCATTGCTTTTGGTTAAAATCCTTATTTGCACAATGTTGAAATTGATGATACGATTTTGGCATCCTAACAGCGGAGATATCAAGGCACATGTCCAAGAGCAGAAATTCTTGCATTAAATACGCGAAAAACGCTAAGGTACCGCTCGTTCTACCACATGGATTAAGGATTTTGCATCAACAGTGTGCAAATAAGGATTTATTTGGTTATGAGCGGTTTTTCTATGCAGTTGTCTACTGAATTGACGCAACGGAGACATACTGGTGTGGGCCAGTCCTCTTAAATATCGAAGTCGTCAGCGTCGAATCGGTATGGTCCGTCGACAGTGCTGGTGGGTACGGGCCAGAATTCTACGAACTCGGGAATCTCTAAGGCGAAAGTTCAAAAAAATGTTGAGATGATGGGATGTATCGCGTGGCTGTGCTCTAAAGATTAATATGGGAACTACGCGCACTCTTTCCGGGAGCTTTACGACAATTTATTCTCGGTGAATTCATGGCAGAATCCCACCATTTCCCAGAAAAACTTTTCCGCTGCTTTTGGCAAAATTCAAGCTCGGTTATCTAGGTAAATGGCCATGACAATTCACTGGTCGGGCTGGTTTACAGGAAGCGCAACATTACTAGCGGTGTTAGTAGCTTTATACCAAGCGCAAGCGGGACAACGTGATGCTTCACAGACCCGCGGTCCGCTCTCCGACCGTTGGTATATCCATTACAAGTGAATCCGGTGTTCGATCAGAATGATATGTCTTCCCAAATGGTCAGCCGATTTGAGTGCTCTGGATTGTACAGTGACATACAAGATCAATAGCACGGATAAAGCCGGAGAGTTTTGTCTTGAACCACGAGATGGAGTCGGGTTAGGCCATTGGACGAGTCCTCGCTGCAACCACATTTTGGGAGTAGGTGACGAGGTGGGCTTGAGTACGGAGGCATTGCAATATCAACTAGGTCAAGACGACTGCATTGAGAGCTTTTTGCGCTGTGGTTCTTTTTCGTCCTGTGGATAATCTATGACAGGTTTCCCGCACCTAAAATCTTCCATTGTTATATTAATTATAGACAGAATGTTCCCGCAAAGGATTTTTCGTATAGACGTCGAATATAGTCCTTATGAAACTTGTTGAGTTACCCAGTC
>JAKAAS010000344.1 GCA_021802225.1 Bacillota bacterium | reverse complement strand
AACAGCTCCTTGTTCAAGTGCTGTTCCCCCCCTTTTTCCGCCGCCCGTCACACAGTTCCGCTTTGGACAAGACGGGCCCCGCTTTCAGTTCATCCCGTAGCGCTCTCCGCCGCCGCCGCGCGCTGGGCCTGCCGTCGCATCTGGATTGTCCAAGAGATCCACGACCAGCACGTCGGTGTTGATCACCAGTTTAGCCACCGATAGAGCATTGACCAGCGCCTCGGTCACCGATGTGACCGAATCGTACAGGGGCAGCGCGCTCAAATCTTCCACAGCCCCTGATATCGCATTGAATCCCTGCGTGCCCGATGCTGCGATATGGGAGAGAATCTCCTCGGGATCATGGCCGGAGTTTTCGGCGAGTGTGCGTACCGGCTCTTCCAGGGCACGGGAAAGAATCTCGCGGGCTGCCTCGTCAGCAGCCGTGGGGGCCCCTTGGGTATGCAGGGCGCGCGCGGCATGTACATACACTGTGCCAGCTCCTGTCACCACACCATCTCTCAAGGCGCTCTTCGCTGCGTTTACGGCGTCCTCCGCACGCTGCATGCGCTCCTTCTGTTCGACAGTCGTCACGCCGCCAATGAAGATGACGGCTGTGTTGCCGGATAGGCGGGCTCGACGTTCAGATAGTTTGTCCCGCTCAAAAGGTTGCTCGGTTTGGCGCAACTGCTCCTCAATGGAGTCGATGCGGCCCGCCAGCCCATCGCTGGATCCCCGCCCTCCGGTGATGGTCGTGTGGTCCGGGCCAATGATAGCCTGCTCGGCAAATCCCAGGTCGTCCCAGTGTGCCATGGCTGGGTCCAATGCCAGATCTTGCGCAAGAAAACGGCCTCCTGTGTAGATGGCCAGATCTTCCAGAGCCGCTTTGCGCCATGGGCCAAAGTCCGGTGCGCGGATGGCGGCGAGAGACAAGGAGGCGCCTTGGGAAGCGCTGACGAGCTGTGCGGTCGCAGCGGAATCAAAATCTTCGGCGATAATGAGCAGAGAGCAACCGTACTGCTGCGCGTCCCGGGCCAGTTGGAGGAGCGGCCCAGCCTGGCTGATCTTTTGATCCGTGATGAGCAACGCTGTGTTTTCGAGGACGCAGAGCATGCTCCGGGGATCAGTAGCCAAATGGTGGGAGATATATCCCCGGTCAAATTGCATGCCGCCTCGGTACTCCATCCGGTCTTTTCCCAAATGGGACTCCAATACGATGGCAGCATTGGGGCCTAACGTGGAAAGTGCTTCAGCGGCCAGTGCACCTATGCTCCGGTCACCAGCAGCCAGGCTGGCGACCGCATTGAGGGCGCCGACGCCCGGTAGGGGCAGACGCTCAGCACGGATAAAATCCAGGATCTGCTCTCCCCACTGCTCGAGCCCATGGATGAGATCCACGGCGTTAAGTCCGGCATCCAGTGCACGCTGCGCTTGCTGGATGATCGCATCCGCGAGAATGGTCGACGTGGTGGTGCCGTCACCTGCCACTTCATTGGTTTGAAATGCCGCTTCCCGCACAATTAGTGCCCCCAGATTTTCAAAACGGTTCGGTAATTCGATTTCGCGGGCAATCGTGATGCCATCGTTGGAAATGAGCGGATTGCCTATCGGACGGTCAAGCACGACGAGATGTCCCTTGGGGCCCAATGTGCCGCGCACTGCGAGAGCCAGAACGTGGACTCCCTGGATGAGGGAGTGGCGGGCATCTTCTTTGAACTGCAGCAATTTAGGCATAGATGAACCTCCCTTTGCAATCATGACGGTCGCGCGTGACGCTCAAGAGCATAGTGAGCACTTTGGACACATTGGCTAGGGGAGTTGGGTTGCCTTCGCTACGCCGCTCAAAATATTCATTGCTCGCCAAGGTGCTAGGGTACGTATCAATGAGGGGTAAGTTTTTCACAACATGGCCGAATAGTTCCTGACAGAATGTCTGCTCGTCATCTTTGGTAAATTTGTCCTGCGACCATCCCCATTTTTGGGGACTTAGATTGCGGGCATCATCATAAAAGCCAGCGATTAATTCCGCGTCGTGCCGATTGTTCTGATTGGCGGGACGACCGTCCCAGAAGGCCACAGAACCGTCAGTGATAAAGATTTTCTCGTCCTCCGCTGGTTTGTGCATATTGCGTGCCTCCTTCAATTAGGGGGAATTCACCGCGCCTCGCCCGTGCAGTGACCCCTAGAAAATGTGAAAGGGATCTCACTAATATCTTGTAAGCGCATTCGGTGCCAACTTCTTCAAAAGAAAAAGATCAAGGTGAAAATACGGACGTCAGCGTTCTTTTACGGGAACTGCGGCTCGGCGGGTGTTGCAAAAATCGGGATGTGTCGCAAGGCGCTACACTAACGAACTAGGCATGTATGCATTATCAGTATAAACTAGCAGAATATAACCTGTATATAGTAATAATAAGACCAGCGTGAAAATAAAAACAGGTGAAAAGATTAAACACCATTGGAGTGGTGCAGGTGCCAGCATCGTGTTTTGAATTAGATCCCATGATTTGAGGTGTTTGGCGTGCCTGTCGCACAATGCGACACTGTAGCGCATTGTGCAACGATTGCGCCGGATTGAAGCTGCCCAGTGCAAGAGCCTCCCGCCTTTCTGGCTCTTCTCTGGGACGGGATAGGGCGAGTTGGCACGAAACATGCTTGCATACAGGGGTGAGAACTCATGAAAGATTCTCGAAGCTCTGAAATGGTACGCGCGAAGTGCCTATCACGAGAGGGAGGAATAACAGATGGCAACACCCTTATCAAAAATAACCACCCAGCGCGGCGTGAGCCTGGCCGAGGCAACCCGCAGGATTTCCGATCTCGGTTGGCTGCCCAGCTACGCGCAGCAGTCGTTGAAATATCCCACAGATTATAAGTTTTCCAAAGCACCAAAAGATCCCATGAAGCAGGTTTTGCGGTCATATTTCCCCATGCAGGAAGAAAAGGACAACAGGGTGTACGGCGCGCTCGACGCAGGCTTGCGCGGTAATATGTTCCGGGATGTGGAGCCCCGCTGGATTGAGTGGATGAAGCTCTTTCTCGCCATCATCCCCTTTCCAGAAATTTCCGCCGCGCGGTCTATGGCTATTGAGGCTGCAGTGGTACCGGGACACGAGTTGCGAACGGGATACACCTTGCAGATGATCGATGAAATGCGGCACTCGACCATCCAGATGAATTTGAAGAAGTGGTACATGGAAAATTATATTGACCCGTCGGGTTTTGACATTACGGAAGAGGCATTTGGC
The DNA here is from genome assembly GCA_021802225.1 of Bacillota bacterium. Next base: position 435 of record JAKAAS010000344.1, on the reverse strand, counting down.
AAATGTTATGCCACCACCATTGGACGGCAGTTCGGTGAAGGTTTTATCACCGGGGATGCCATCACGGCCACCAATGTATACCTGCAGGTTGTGGCGGAAACCGGTTTTACCAACACGCTGTTTGTGGCGATGCCGTCTGAAGCTGCCCGCAACGGCGATTATGCTCTGCCTACCGTTTTCCTTTCGGTGCAGTCCGACGAATCCCGGCATATTGGCAACGGGCACTCCACGTTGATGTCGGTGCTCAACGACCCCGACAACCACCAACTTCTTGAGCGCGACATCCGTTATGCGTTCTGGCAGAACCACGCGATCGTGGACGCGGCAGTGGGCACGATTATCGAGTATGGCACAAAAGATCGGCGCAAAGACCGCGAATCCTACGCCGAACTGTGGCAGCGCTGGGTCTTTGACGACATGGCGCGCAGGTCAAGC
>JAKAAS010000343.1 GCA_021802225.1 Bacillota bacterium | reverse complement strand
GGTCTGTTCCAACTCGCTGGGCTCCACGCAGGGTACGGCTCCGGCCTCCCTGCTGAAAGACGAAATGCGGCTCTTTGATTCCCTGGTGCTGCAAGCCGCGGCCGCCGCCCAGATTCCGGCCGGCTCAGCTCTGGCTGTGGACCGTGAAATTTTTAGCAAAACCGTCACCCAAAGCATTGTGGACCATCCCAATATCACTGTGCACCCAGAAACCGTCACGGAGATTCCTCCCGGGCCTGCGATTATTGCCACAGGTCCCCTGACGCACCAGCTGCTGTCGGCGGCGATCCAGCAGGCGCTCGGAGACAGCATGCTGTCTTTTTTTGATGCGGCTGCTCCCATTGTGCTGACGGACAGTGTGGACATGGACCATGCTTTTTGGGGATCCCGGGAAGGCAGCCGGGACTATCTGAACTGTCCTCTGACGAAGGCCGAGTACCAAGCGTTTCATGCGGCGCTGGTGGAGGCGGAACAGCACCCGGGACACGACTTCGAGTCCAGTGCATTTTTTGAGGGGTGCCTGCCCATTGAGGAAATTGCGCGCAGAGGTCTCAAAACTCCGCTATACGGCCCGATGAAGCCTATAGGCTTGGAAAATCCGTTTGAAGGCGGCCGCCGCCCCTATGCCGTGGTCCAGTTGCGGCAAGACAACGCGGTGGGCTCGCTGATGAGTTTGGTGGGATTTCAGACCAACCTCCGCTGGGGAGAACAGAAGAGGGTGCTGGGCATGATTCCGGCTCTGGCCCACGCCGAATTCGCCCGCTACGGGGTGATGCACCGCAACACCTACCTGAAGTCGCCGGCGCTGCTGCACCCGACTCTCAATACCCGCTGGCGCGAAGACTTATGGTTTGCGGGGCAGATGACAGGGGTGGAGGGGTACGTGGAGTCGGCGGCGACGGGCATCATGGCCGCTGTGCATTTGGCCGACCACCTGGCCGGCCTCCAGCCCCTAACCTTTCCCCGCGAGACAATGATGGGCGCTTTGGCTTATTATATTACCCATACAGCGCCCGAGCACTTTCAGCCGATGAATGCCAATTTTGGTCTATTTGAGCTGCCTCCGGACATTCAGAGCATTCACGAAAAGAAAGTCCGCAGGCAGTGGCTGCGGACGCGGGCGATGGCGAAGATGACGGCGCACGTCGAGGAAATGGGCCAGAGGATGCCGCGCCATGCGTCCTGAGAGCGAGTGGGTGTCTTACTATCTGCGGACGCTTTTGAATGTGGAGCAGGCGTCAGAGCATACCATTCAGGCCTACGCCCAAGATCTCAGGCAACTGGCGGAGTTTGCCGGACCCTATGGACAATTGGAGAGCCGGGACTTGAGGCGGTGGGGCGCAGCCCTTCTGGAGGGAGGCCTCTCGCCCAGGACAGTGGCCCGGAAGATCGCAGTGGTGCGCAGCTTTTACCGCTTCGCGCAGCGGCAAGGATTCAGGGAGGACAATCCGGCGCAGCGCCTGTTGGCTCCCCGGTTCCGCCCCGCGCTGCCGCGGACCCTGACGATGGACGAGGCGCATGACCTGATGGAGCAGGCCAGGTTGCGGCCGGGACCTCTGGGGCTGCGCAACTGGGCACTGCTGGAGATCCTTTATGGATCGGGACTGCGCAGCCAGGAAGCGGTATCCTTGAACCTGACGGACATTGACATGGACACCTCTTTTGTCCATGTGACGGGAAAGGGCGGGAAACAGCGCATTGTACCTTTTGGATCGAAGGCCCGAGAGGCTCTGGCGCAGTATTTCCGCGGGGGCCGTCCAGCGCTGGCGCGGCACGGCACCCAGGCCGTCTTCCTCAACTACCGGGGGACGCGGCTCACCACACGCAGTGTTCGGCGCATCATCAAGGTGGTGCTGGCGAGAGGGGCAATCCAGCGCAATGTCAGTCCGCACTGGCTGCGCCATTCTTTTGCCACCCACATGCTGGTGAATGGCGCCGACCTGCGCGTGATTCAAGAACTTTTGGGACACAGCATGCTGCGCACGACCCAGCTGTACACCCTGGTCTCCCAGGACCATATTGCCTCAGTGTATCAACATGCACACCCCAGGGCCTGATATGCTGGCCGTGGGGCGGAACAAGGAGGATGGAACGTGGCGGAATTGGAGTTTCACGGCACTACGGTGCTGGGAATGGTAAAGGACGGCAAGGCGGTTATAGGAGGGGACGGGCAAGTCACCTTTGGACAGAATACTGTCATGAAACACACGGCGGTAAAAGTGCGGCGGCTGTACCATGGCAAAGTGCTAGCGGGATTTGCCGGGTCGGTGGCCGATGCGCTGACCCTGTTTGAGCATTTTGAGGGGAAACTGGAGGAGAGCCACGGCAATCTGTCCCGGGCGGCCGTGTCTCTGTCCCGGGAGTGGCGGACAGACCGGATGCTGGGCAAACTGGAAGCCCTCCTGCTGGTGGCGGACCAAGAACACCTCTTCATTCTTTCCGGAACGGGAGAGGTCATCGAGCCCGACGACTTTATTGCCGCGATCGGCTCCGGCGGGAGTTACGCACTGGCGGCGGCCCGGGCCTTCACGTCAATGGAACAGCCCATGGCGCTGGACGAAGTGGTGCGGCGTTCCCTGGACATCGCGGCGGACATCTGCATTTACACCAACCATCATTTGACGGTTGAGACACTGGGGTAGGGAGGCATCCGAAATGGACGATAGGTTGATGACGCCAAGAAAGATTGTCGAAGAACTGGACCGGTACATCGTGGGGCAGGATGACGCCAAGCGGGCGGTAGCCATAGCGCTCCGGCACCGGTGGCGCAGGAGCCAACTTGACCCGGAACTGCAAGAGGACATCACGCCGAAAAATATCTTGATGATCGGGCCCACCGGCGTGGGCAAGACAGAAGTGGCCCGCAGATTGTCCCGCTTGCTGCGGGTGCCGTTCATCAAAGTGGAAGCGACTAAATTCACCGAGGTGGGTTATGTCGGCCGCGACGTGGATGCGATGGTCCGCGACTTGGTGGAGACCAGTGTGCGCATGGTCAAGGAGGAGCGCTCGCAAGCGGTTCAGGACCGGGCGGAACGCATTGCGGAGGACCGGCTGGTGGACGCTCTGGTGCCCTACCCGGAGGAGCCGTCGGCCAATGTGAATCCTCTGGAAGCGCTGTTTGGGGGCGCCCGTCAAAACAAACCCAGTTCCAGCGTCAGTGTGGAAGACCGCCACCGCATTGAAGAGGAACGGCGGAAAGTTCGCGACAAAATCCGCATGAAGGCGATGGAGCACGAGGTTGTGGAGATCGATGTGGAGGATGCAGGCCCCCAGTTGCCGATGATGGGCAACATGCCGGGCAGCGAGGACAACCAGATGAATTTGGGGGAGATGTTTTCCGGCATCCTGCCCAAGAGGACGAAGCGCCGGAAGATGACGGTGGCCGAAGCCCGCAAGGTGCTCACGCAGGAGGAGGCTCAAAAACTGATCGATACCGATGCCGCCCACGCCGATGCAGTTTGGCGGGCTGAGCAGGAGGGCATCATCTTTATTGATGAGTTTGACAAAATCGCCTCCAGCAGCCATGAGGGACACGGCCCGGATGTGTCACGGGAAGGAGTTCAGCGCGATATCCTCCCCATTGTGGAGGGATCTACCATCAACACAAAATACGGGCCTGTCAAGACAGACCATATCCTGTTCATCGCCGCGGGAGCCTTTCAT
>JAKAAS010000342.1:3091-3678 GCA_021802225.1 Bacillota bacterium | reverse complement strand
CAAGTGGCGGTTCCTCAATCACCATAGGGACTAAATAATCGCGATCATTAATCCGAAAGTTCAACCCTAACCCAAAAGGTAAGGCATGAATCCCGACCGCATTTTCGACCATTTTATCTGCCCGTGACAAAGCCGCAAGACTATCGGCTGTGAAGGTTCGCATATCGTCAACGTTCAAACCACATAATTCAGCAAGCTTGTCGAGGCGCTCTATAACCGACATCTTACGAAAACCCGGCAAGCGCGAAGTCATCATGCGCGTACTCTCCTTTGATTCACGAGAAGATTTCGTGAGTAGTGTCAACACATTATCCTATTGCCCAGTTCACGACTTCACTAAGTTGCATGATAGGCTCATTGTGGCAATGTAGGCGTGATCCAGATCACATGAGCACCGCGCAGATAAGAATAGTCGAAGAGTGTTGTCGCCGTCATCCAATGCCTAATACCCCTAATCTGATTAAAATGGCACCGGGTACGGAGACCTCGGCATTCATGCGTGGGATCAGTGACCCGCTAATGTTTTGAATAGATACCCCTTGTTTTAGCAAGCAATGGGGAAGATGTCCGATCGCTGATATTTTTCC
>JAKAAS010000342.1:0-3081 GCA_021802225.1 Bacillota bacterium | reverse complement strand
CAAAGTCCCTAACATACTATGGTAGTGGTGTATAATACTCCTAAGAGAGGATGATTACTATGGCTGTTGAACCTCAAGCAAATTGGAATACGCACGAGTTATCGTCGATTGAATCCAAGGCACTTTATGGCTCCAAACATATTGATACTCATGGAATTGAAGAAGCCACCCGTGCCTTATTATTGGCCTTGGGTGAAGACATCAACCGGGAAGGACTCCGTGATACTCCGCGGCGTGTCGCGCGCATGTATGAAGAAATCTGTTCAGGGCTTCATGCTAATCTCGATCATATATTGGCGCCGCAATTTCAAGAAACGCTTGACGGATTAGTATCCGTGAAAAATATTAAGTTTTACTCTCTATGCGAGCACCATTTACTGCCATTTTTTGGCCAGGCTCACATTACCTACGATCCCCGCCCTCAAAAAGTGGTCGGTTTGTCGAAATTGGCGCGTTTAGTAGAAACGGTAAGTCGGCGACCGCAAGTTCAAGAGCGTATGACACAACAAATTGTTGATGCTCTATGGGATCAACTACATCCTAAGGGAATTAGGGTTGTCATTGAAGCAGAGCATCTTTGTATGGCCATGCGCGGCGTTCAACAGCCAGGGGCAGTGACGACGACTGTAAGCGCACGCGGCAGTCTTATAATGTCCAAGAAAGTAGATGCCTCGCATGATTAATCGCGGTAGGTCAGACGATAATCAAGGGAAAGAGGGTTATCATGGCTAGGGTCGCCCGTAATGAACTCGCACGAGATTTGCAGGCTTTTGGGTTTACTGCCCTTGAGGCCGATGTTTACGTGGTGTTGACTCAATCCACCGTACCCCTTACTGGGTACGAAGTTGCTAAATCGTTGGGCATAACGCGAGCCAACGTGTACACTGCGTTGGCCCATTTAGAACTGATGGGGGTGGTCCTCAAACGACTGGAACCCCGGGGCAACGTTTATCAACCCGTGGCCTTTGAGGCCATTGCAGACCACGTCTTGGCCGGCTTAGCCCAAAAAGCGCGTCGTTTGACTCAAGCCTTTACCCGCTCATTGAACACCGTGCCCATGGTCCAGGGGATCGGGTGGGATCTTATGACTTCATGGGCACAGTCCCTCACCTTGCAAGCACGGAACCGCATTCTCGTTGGTGCCACGATCCACCCGGTAAAGCTTTTGGCACCTACTTTGACTCAAAGTATTGATCGCGGCGTGGCGGTCGAATTTGCCTGTTGGGATGGTTGTCCGGCAAAAGGGTGCGGCGTTTGCCGCCCTCCCATCCGTTACCCAACGGACATCGCTAGCGTAGAGCCTCTGATCCTTGTGGTGGACGGGACTCAGGCTTTACTGTCCACCGGGCACGACAGCCAAGCTTCGGTGATTATGACGGCATCTGCACCCTTGGTGAGCGGATTGCAGTTGCTCTTAGGCGCTCCTCCAGGATCTTCACCGCCGCTTAATTGATACTCGAACGCATCTTCAATAAGCCCTTCATACTTCCTCGGGAGGCATTCAAAATGATCACTCTATTACAACACTTTAACGCAATCGGCCACCGTATCTGGCTAGATGGTTTCTCCCGCGGCTTTGTCGAGTCGCGTGAAGCCAGCAATCTCATAGCCCAGGGGGTAACAGGCATTACTACTAACCCCGCTCTCTTTATGCAAGCACTCGCCGATTCACACGCCTATGAAGAGAGCCTGTTGTCGCTATATAGCCGCCGCGACGCATTAGCTGATATATATGATACTCTGCTGTGTGAAGACGCGGCCCGAGCTGCTGATCTATTGAAATCCACCTACGAGCGCACTGGAAGCCGGGAAGGATATGTCAGCATTGAGGTCAGTCCTACAGTCGCCAATGACACGAATGAAATGGTGCGGCACGCTCGGGCACTCATCTCCCTTGCCCAACGACCCAATGTCATGATCAAAATACCGGCTACTCCGGAAGGGATCGCGGCCATTCCTCTTCTAGTGCTAGAGGGGATCAACGTTAATGCGACGTTGATTTTCACGGTGGATACCTATGAGCAAGTTCTTCTTGCGTATATTTCAGGGTTGGAATCGCGAGTGGCCCGCGGAAAATCTATTAAGACTATAGCCTCCGTGGCCAGCATTTTTGTTAGCCGTTGGGATAAGCTCGTGGACATACTAATAGATAACCAGCGGCTGCCGCCCCGGCTAGAGGGCAAAGTAGGCATTGCGAACGCCAAACTATCCTATAATCTCTTCTCTCATTATGCTAAGACACCGCGAGTCCGCGCGTTAATCTCCTGCGGAGGCCAATTACAACGTCCGTTGTGGGCGTCCATGCGAGCGAAAGGCTCAGGATACCCGCCATTGTACTACGTGCAATCTCTAGCGGGCCCTGGTAGCATAAGCACCTTGCCACTTGCTACCCTTAACGCTGCACAGGATTCTGAACCGAGTTATGACCCCCCATCTAAAAGTTTTAGTGACGCACACCGCGTTATCCACACGGTTGAATCTCTGGGTTTTTCCTTGGAATCACTCGGGGCCCAACTATTGCAAGATGGACTGACCGTTTTTACTGCAGCGTACGTGACGGCAGTACATCATCTAGCCCATCTCCGTGAAGACTATGCCATCCGAAAACTGCGCCAAGTAGGAGGCGCTGCTCGAAAATAGGATCACACTGTTTGGGTTTACTCGAAGTCTGGCGTAATCATTGCGGTTATTTTAAGAAGCTAGCATTTCGTTCATTTATTAGGCCGGAAAAAGAGGGCATTTAATGTCGGTTTCTATCTTCGTTTATTTTGTGTTTAGCCCTCACTGAGCGAGTAGTGGCTGATGTCGCCCAATTGTGCGGTATAACTCTAAGTACTGGCGCATGGATTGCGCAACGCCAAATTGCTGGGCTTCAAAAATGGCTCGCATTCGCATAAGGTGCCATAATGCTGGAGCTTCGTAAAATCTTTGAATGGCTTGGACCATGGCATTTATATCGTTGGGCTTGGTTAAAAATCCTACTCTCCCATGTTGAAGGTGTTCGGGTATTCCTTCCAGATTAGGGCCTATAGTTGGTAGCCCACATAGGTTGGCTTCTACAAATGCGTTGCCAAATGCTTC
>JAKAAS010000341.1 GCA_021802225.1 Bacillota bacterium | reverse complement strand
CCCCATGCGGTCCACCAACGGCAGCTTCTCAATGCGGTGGCGGCCGAGAATGGCCTTCGCCTCCTCTAGTGTCGTCCCTTCAGGGGCCGTCACCAGACTGTCTTTGGTCATCACATCCTGGATAGGGCGGTCAAATTCCGTCTCAAAGCGCAGGTCGCGGTTCGTCAGAATTCCCACCAGGTAGCCCCCGTCGCGGACAATCGGCACCCCGGAAATGCGGTAGTGACGCATCATTTCCAAAGCTTCACGCACAAAATTGTCCGGTCCCAGAAAGATCGGGTCAATGATGACGCCATGCTCCGAGCGCTTGACTTTGTCCACTTCGGCGGCTTGGCGTTCAATCGACATGTTTTTGTGAATGACGCCGATGCCCCCTTCGCGGGCCATGGCAATAGCCATCCGGGCTTCCGTCACGGTATCCATCCCCGCCGATATCAAGGGGATGTTCAGTGTTACATTGCGTGTGAGACGCGTTGACAGGTCCACATCTTTCGGCAGGACGGTTGAGTGCCCCGGAACCAGCAACACATCGTCGAAAGTCAGGGCCTCCGGCCCGAACTTTTCATGAAACTCCACTCGTAATCTCTCCTTTGTGTTGTCTAACCACCCCAGGTGCCCAGGGAATTTCTCATCAGTCTATCACAACCCTGCTCCGGCGGCATCGCTTGTGCCTAATTTCTTCGCGACCGCCTGCCCGACCAGATAGACGTTGCCCGCACCCATGGTGATGAAGGTGTCACCGGGTTCGAGACGGTCCAGGACTTCGCCTGCCACAGCAAACATGTCCGGCCGGAAATGCACCGGCTGGCCCTGCCGCGCGATGTCCTGGGCCAGCCGCTCTCCCGAGACTCCCGCAATCGGCGCTTCCCCGGGAGGGGCGTAAATTTCTGTGAGATAAAGTTCATCAGCGTCATGAAATGCCGTGACAAACTCCGTCCAAAGGTTTTTGGTCCGCATATAGCGCTGGGGCTGGAATAGGGCGTAAATCCGGCCGGGGGTTCGCTGGCGGCACGCTTGCAGGGTGGACCGGATTTCAGTGGGATGGTGCGCGTAATCGTCCACGACCATGATCGGATCTCGGAAAATCACCTGAAATCTGCGCTGCGCATTAGAGAATTTCGCCAGCGCGCCAATGGCCGCCTCCCAGCTGACCCCGACATGATGGGCACAGGCCATCGCCGCCAGACTGTTGACCACATTATGCACTCCAGGCACTGGCAGCGTTGCCGTGCCCAGTTCCTGCCCCTGCCACACCACCTGAAATCGGGTCAGATTCTGCTCCAACCGCACATCTTTCGCCTGCAGCATGGCGTCTTGGCGCAGCCCGTAGGTCAGGCAAGGCACCGCCAGCGTATGCTGAATTGCCCGCAGCTCAGAGTTGTCTGTGCCGATCACGGCAAGCCCGGTTGGCGGCACTTTAGACAGATACTCGGCAAAAGCCGATGTCAGCGCCTCGAAGGAGCCCCCGTAATGGTCGAGGTGCTCCGGCTCAATATTGGTGGCGACGGCTATAAAAGGTTGGTAGCGCAGGAAAGTGCCGTCACTCTCATCGGCTTCAGCCACCGCGTAGCGCCCGTGCCCGACGCGGACGTTGCCGTTGAACTGCGCGACCTCCCCGCCCACCAGGATAGACGGGTCCAGTCCGGCCTCTTGCAAAATCGTGCCAATCATGGTCGTTGTGGTCGTCTTGCCGTGGGTCCCGCTGATGGTGATCGCATCGTAGGCGGCCAGCACCTTGGCCAGAATTTCTGACCGGTGGTACAGGGGCAGCCCCAGCCGCCTGGCTTCGGTGCGCTCAGGATTGTCCTCCGCCACATCCGTGTTGTAGACTACCCAGTCAGCGCCGGAAACATTTTCCGCACGGTGGACAAACTGTACGGCAATTCCCTGGCTTTGCACCCGCTCGGTCCGGCTCGACGGGTTCACATCGGATCCCGTCACCCAGTAACCCTGATGGTGAAGCAGCAGAGCCAGGCCACTCATGCTGTACCCGCCAATCCCAATAAAGTGAACGTGCGTCACATTTGTCCCTCCAGCCATTTATGGGTAGGATTTGCCAATCCCCAGGGTTTCATCCACCGTCAGCGGAACTGCCAGCCCTGGTCGATCCATAATTTCTGGTAGTGCTCTGCGGAGCGGCGGATGTTTTCCCTCTCGCCCGGGCTCAACGCGCGGACCACCCGGGCAGGAACGCCCATCACCAGCACGCCTTCAGGAATTTCCATGCCTTCCGGCACCAAGCACCCGGCCGCGATGATGGTCTGCTGGCTTATCCGGGCGCCGTTCATAATGATGGCACCCATCCCAATCAACACAGCGTCTCCAATCGAGGCTCCGTGCACGATAGCGCCGTGCCCCACAGTCACATCGTCGCCGATGCGGCACGGGAACCCGGGATCTGCATGGAGGGTGGCATTATCTTGCACATTCGACCCGGCGCCCACGGCAATGGGCGCCGCGTCCGCCCGGATCACGGCATTGAACCACACCGATGCCCTATCGCCCAAAGTGACCTGGCCAATAAGGTAGGAACCCGGCGCCACGAAAACAGGACGCCCCACGGCCGGGTAATGTTCTCCAAATTTCAACAACATGCGTCAGTCCCCCTCCTGTCCAAGCGGAAAGAGCACCTTGGGCCCCTCAAAGGGCCCCATCCGGTCTCCCGCCTGCCACCTGTAATATCCCAAGGCCGCCACCATGGCGGCGTTGTCGGTGCAGTAAGACACAGGGGGTATATGAATGCTTATGCCCAAAGAGTCCCCTAAATGCGCGAATGCCTCGCGTATGGCGCCATTGGCCGTCACCCCGCCGGCCAGGTAGAGATCCTTTACCGGGTGCTGCTGCCAAGCGCGCCGGACCGTGGCGGTCAAGGCCCGCACCACCGCATCTTGCAGTGCATAGGCCACCTCTTCGGGCTCTTGGACATGCTTGTCATACAGAGCTTGGGTCGCCGTTTTCACCCCACTGAAACTGAAGTCCAGCCGCCCGTGCATGTCGGCGACCGGCAGCCGCAGATTTTTTCTCCGGGCCAGACCTGCCAGCTTTTCTATTTGCGGGCCGCCTGGATAAGTCATGTGAAGAATCCTGGCGCCCTTGTCGAAAGCCTCCCCGGCAGCGTCATCTTGAGTCTGCCCCAGCTGGCGCAGCGCCAGGTGGCCTTCCCACAAAAACAAGCTGGTGTGGCCTCCAGACACCAGCAAGGCAAGGGAAGGAAAGCGAATCGGCTCCTCCAAGGCGTTGGCGTACAAGTGCGCTTCCAGATGGTGCACCCCGATGACAGGCAGGCGCAGGGCCGATCCCAAGGTCCTGGCGAATGTCACCCCCACCAGCAGCGACCCTAAAAGCCCCGGTCCTTGGGTCACGGCAATGGCATCGAGGTCTCCAAGTCCCACTTTGGCCTCTCTCAGCACCCAATCCACCACCGGCAGAATTGCCATCGCATGTTCGCGGGCAGCCACTTCCGGAACCACGCCTCCATACTGGGCCTGAATGGCGGCAGAAGACAGAAGGCTCGTCGCCAAGAGTCTAGATCCGTCTTCGACGACAGCGGCCGCCGTCTCGTCGCAAGAAGACTCTATTCCAAGGATTTTCGTGTTCCGCTCCCCCTCCCCCAACCGCAGTGTTTACATATCTTTAGCCCATCAGGAAAAACTACCCCCATGCGGTCATGGGAATTGAAGC
>JAKAAS010000340.1 GCA_021802225.1 Bacillota bacterium | reverse complement strand
CCGCACAAAACATGATTAAGACCCAGACTCCGCATGTCAAACAGAGAGATGCGGAGTTTGAATGATGTTAGGTTTCACTGAGCGATTCGACAATTTGATCGACTTGGTTTTGCGAGAGAGTTTGTGACCCGATAATATAATACGCTCCGCCCATTCCCATTTCAAAAGTCATAGTTGAATTTTTACCGCTTCTGCCATAGGTCGTAGTCCACGTACCTGTGAACGGCATTTGTGACCCCGAACCAGGAATTGTTAGGGCCACAGTCCCGTCAGTCACACGATCGCCTCCGTTTCCAAACGAATGAGGTTTCCCAGCTTCTTGTATGATGAAATTATTGTAGGTGAGCATCAGCACTTTCTTGGGAAGGATTTTGGGGTATACGGGGGTAGTGGTATAGAATTTAACACTGATGAACTGAGAATTAAAACCTTTTCGCGGCACAAAAGCACGGGGAAATCCTGCCTTTAGCCCTTTCTGAGTAATCAATGCGATTTGGCTATTGGAATAGGTGATAAGACTGGCACTGATCGACGAAGTGGCAGGGTTTGCTGATGTCGTGCTCATCGACGGCGCAGTGACTGAATCTGAAGGTGGTGACGACGATATAGGACGGGATGACGGTGTTGTCGACGGGGATGTAACAGGCGATGGACTCACCGTGTGTGAATGATGAGTGGGAGCAACGGCTATGGGATGCGCGGAAGTGCCGCAGCCGGTGAGGACCATACTGCCCAAAAGAATGGCCGAGCCGAATACCCCTTGTTTTCGTTTGATCATGGGATGATGCCTCCGTGGGTGTGAAAAAGTTTGTGGTGATCCGCATGTGCGACATGGCGCCTCGCGACTGTGGCGAATACATTACGGCCATTGCCTATTTCGTGAGGGCTTGGCGAACAAATCTGTCATTATGATAACGCGGACGATTTCTGGTAAGTTACTGGAAATCGCTGACATCTGCCGCGGTTCTCTCCATAGACCTGCCAACGCAAGACACGGTTGTGGGGATGGGAGGAGCTGACGGTCTCAGATGGGTAGACTCACCTGAGATACCGAACACGCTGTGTGTTGTCGCCGTTTGTAGTGTATCATATGCTTGTCTCATTAATCATCGCGCGAGGAGGGCCCCCAGACCATGATTTACGGCTATGCACGCGTCAGTTCGACCACCCAAAGTTTGGCGACCCAGGTTCACCAGCTCACTGCCTACGGGTGTGACCCCATCTATCAGGAAAAGATCTCGGGACGTTCCCTGCGCCATCGGGACCAATTCGCGGCTCTCCTTCATCGTCTCCAGGACGGTGACGTGCTGGTGGTCACCAAATTGGATCGATTTGCCCGGAGCACGCAGGATGCGCTGAATACCATCGCGACCCTCACGGAGAAAGGGGTGGCCCTGGTCGTGCTCAACATGGGCGGGGATATGGTAGACACGGCCACCGCGATCGGTAAGCTCTTGATGACGGTGTTGGCCGGCATTGCGGAATTTGAGGCCGATCTCATTCGAGAGCGCCAGCGGGAAGGCATTGCCGCGGCCAAAGTCCGCGGGGTCTACCAGGGACGGCCGCACACGTATACCCGGCATCATAAAGGGGCGACCCATGCCCTCGAACTGTTCGAAGCGCGGGACACCAATCATCTGACCGTCAACGATATTTGCGCCATGACGCACGTGAGCCGGGCCACCTTGTATCGTTTGGCCCACCAGGCCGAGCTCTCCGAATAGGGCATCTGAACTCGCACGGGGCGCAACGAAAAGCGCGGAACTGCGGCCTTCAGCCCGCCACGAACGCCCCCGATTGCGCATTAGTCCAGCGGTCGTCCGGTGGGTGACAGGCCTGTTAACTCGCCGGTCGACCGCAAAACCGGATGCGTAGCGGAGACCGACCTAGTCCATATCACCAGCGGGCGACAAACCCGGCGTTGCCGCGCTCGCTGCATTAGGCCACCCATTCGCCGCATCGCCGTGGGATACGACATTTCGCTGGGGCGTCTCATTCACCCACAACGTGAAAACATCGGGACGCGCATAATGACCCGTCACATCAAAGTCGAAGTGGGCTTCCTCGATCTGAGTCAGGTCCAACGTGGCCACGAGGAGACCTTCTTGATGGTATAACGGTCCGGCAATGTACTGGCCCAGTGGGTTGAGAATGGCGCTGCCGCCGCGGCACAATTCCTCAGGTGCACCGATTAGATCCCGGGCGCCGGCCAAATCCTCCGGATAATCTCGCTGGGTTACATATTGATTGGCCCCGATGACAAAACACCGGCCCTCGCAGGCGATGTGCTGCAGTGTGGCTTGCCAGGTGTCACGCGCATCGGCGGTGGGCGCCACATAGAGGGTAATACCTTTGTCGTACATTGCGGCCCGAGCCAACGGCATGTAGTTTTCCCAACAGATAAGGCCCCCGAGCATCCCAAACGGCGTCGGGATCGCGGTTAAGGTGCTGCCATCGCCCTCGCCCCAAATCAGCCGTTCCGAGCCTGTCGGTTTCAGCTTGCGATGCCGACCCAGCAGCGTGCCATCGGGTCCAAAATAGAGCGTCGTGCCGTACAGAGTGCCACGGCCCCCGTGGTCGGCCCGTTCAATCACGCCCATCACCACGTAGGCATGCGCACGGGCGATGGCTTCGGCCAGTCGGTCGACATCGGGGCTGGGGATGCTGATGGCCGACCGCCAATAGCGGCCCCAATCGGTGCGTCCTTCCGGCCGACGCTCGCCGACCACACTGCCAAACGCCAAGCCGCGGGGATAGCCGGATAAAAAGGCTTCCGGAAAGACGATGAGATCGACCCCTTGGGAGGCCGCCTCATCCAGATATCGGCAGGCTTTGGTCACGCTTTGTTCCCGGTCCATGAGCACGGACGCCGCTTGCACCACAGCCACGGTTATTTGATCTCGGATTCTCATTGGCCATCACCGTCTTTTCCCCGCGAGCGGCCCAGGGCCTCGGCGAGCAGGGGGAGGTTGATATTGCCCCCAGAGATAACCAGGGCGACATGGCGCCCCCGAAACATCTCCGCATGCTCTTCAACTGCCGCAGCCGTGATGGCTGCCGAACCTTCGACGAGTAGGTTACTGTAGGACAAAAACTGCATAACCGCGGATTCAATGGCCGCCTCCAGTACACGCAGCACGTGGTCGACCATCGCTTGGGCGATCGCAAAGGGCTGGGCTCCAATTTGGCGCGGCATGAGTTTTTCCGCCCACCGACTCTGGGGGTTCGCGAGGGCGACCCGCTCTCCGGTCTCCAAGGAACTGGCTAACGCGGCCGCCCCCTCGGGTTCGACGCCCACGATTCGGGGGCGATCGGGCTGAACCTGATAACTGAGCGCAATGCCGGCAATCAGTCCGCCCCCACCGACGGGGACCACGATGTCAGTGCATTGAGGCCACTGGGTTTGGACCTCCAGCCCAATCGTGCCTTGCCCGGCGATTACCGCTGGATCATCAACGAACCGCCGCCTTGCTGGCCCTTCCGCGCGTCATCCCGGACCTGCTGGAGCGTCTCCGCACAACCAATGCCGCGTTTGCGCAGGGGCTCGCGAACCACGACGTGTTCGCGGCGATGGAAGAGGATGAGACGTTTCATAATCTCATTGTCGAGTGCGCGGACAATGCCTATGTGACCGGTTTCATCACGACGCTGCAGCTCCACGTGCGACGCCTGAAGTTTCGCTTCTTTAGCCAGACTCTGCC
>JAKAAS010000339.1 GCA_021802225.1 Bacillota bacterium | reverse complement strand
CTCGATTTGTTCAACCGTATATTCTGAGCCAAACGTAAATCCATGGCTGGCGGCTGATCTTTGCCGATGCGGGGCAACAATCGTAACCGTATGGTCTAACTGCAACGCCTGGTACAGTGCGCCAATTCCAGGTGCCATCACCCCATCGTCATTAGTCAACAATAATTTCATCGTGCTTCCACCTTCCATCCACACATGCCTACAAGATAGATTCATCGTATCCTGTATTGCGATATCTAGCATCATCTGTTTTAAGCGAATGTGATACACAGATCTCCACCGCAAAATTTTTACTAACCAGCTACTTCCTGTGGCATTGGTTTGCCTGTAAGATCTGGCGCCAACCACCACGTCAGTACAGCAGCGGCTAAATTCAATATCGCGAATATCAGAAACCCAACGCCTAAACCGAAAGCCGCAATTAATATCGGAAAAAACAAGGTTCCAAGAAAAGCTCCAAGTCGTGATGATGCCGTCGCCAATCCATGGCCGCTAGCCCGGACCGACGTTGGGAACACTTCTCCGGCAAACACATAGGTCAGTGTCCCCGGGAATTCATTCGCAATAGCCCAAATAAGGTACAAAATAAAGAATGTCACAAATGGCAAATGCGCGATAACACCCATCAGGAAGAACACAATAAATAGGGCGAAAAACCCCCAGACTTGCAACCACTTGCGACCCACCGGTTCCACGAGCGCCGCCACAGCAAACGCCACCAAAAGGGTCAACACCCATACGGCGGTGCCTGCCCATAGCACATCAGTAGTAGACGTGCCCTTTATGTCTTTGAGGATAGTCGGTAAGAATGTGGCAGCGCCATACGACCCAATATCGAACAAGAACCATCCAAGGCATACGAACACTGTTGAACGAATTAAGGCAGGGCTAAACAACTGAGCAAAGGACGCTAGGCGTTTGCTCGATCCCACGGATTCAAAAGCGGTTTGATTCGCATCTAACGTCACGCCTTCATCCGTCGCAATTCGATCTGCAACCCGATGCGCTTCCTCCGATCGCCCAGATGCAGCTAACCACCGGGGAGATTCCGGAATCGACCGTCGACCCCACATCACCAATAAGGCGATGATGGCACCGGACCCTAACATGAAGCGCCACGCATTAGGCCCCGTATGCAGGAGCGCTAAACTCATCAGATATGCGACTGTCGCTCCCGCTGGCCATGCGCCAATGGTCAAGACCAGCAACAACCCGCGGCGTTTGGTCGGGGCGAATTCTGCCGTCAATGTTGAGGAAATCGGATAATCCGCACCCAGTCCTACCCCTAACAGAAAACGAAAAATAATAAGCTCTGTGATGTTTTGGGACAAGGCCGACAAAACGGCAAAAACAATGAAAAATAGAAGATCCAGCAGGTACATTGTTCTGCGACCAAACCGATCCGTTAAATTACCAAAAACAAGAGCTCCCACTAACATGCCTAAGACAGCCGCCGATCCAATCATACCGAGTGCAAATGACGTCGGATGAAAGAGCGGCTTAATAAACAGCAGCGCGGCCGCGATAATTGATAAATTATACCCATCCAAGAATACACCCATAGCTGATAGAAAAGTCAAACGCCTCACAAACTTTCCCAACGGCAGGTCGCCGAACTGCATAGCCTTTCCAGAAGAATCCATTAGAGTCCTCCTCCTCGTCTTTGCGAATCTCTAGTGCCTCATGCCCAGATAACATCCCTAGACTATCGTGTCCTCTGGTCGATAACACGAACGGCGCTACCTCCCGAAAGTGCCAGTAGCTTACACATATCAGTGACACCCCAAACATGCAAGCGCTTGCAGTTGATATAATACTCTCTAACTTCCACATAAACAAGTATTATCCGATTATTTCGTAACTGCTTAGTCGATCTCCATAGCACCACAATTTAGGGGTGCACGGCACTAGGCGCTGGGACAAAGGGTACCCTCTGGTAGGCATTCTGACTACAATCGAAAACCATTACCCCTGCCCCTTTGAGGGTGCCAACATCGCACCGGATGCGGAAAGATTCCGGAGCCGTGCACGCTGTGGGATGTGCCGGAGATTTTTTCGTGGACTTGCCAGCCGAACATATTATTCGGTTTGGTCTTTCAACAGGTTTCGGGTTTGAGTATGCTTTACCCGGTCCATGGTTCTCGATGATCGTTTCGGCCCCAGTCCTGGGTGGATCCAACACGGATCGCAACGTCGCGCTAGGGTTTCTGACCTATACACTGGTGTAGATCTGGATCGGACAAGCCCTATCCCGTGACCCTGCAGGTCACCACGGCCCTCTGAGCTTTCCGGAGGCCCTGGCCACCTTACGGACGGTCCTCTGGACCGGGGAATATTTTCCACAAGGCCCCAATGGGGCCTTTGCCGATAAAATTCTGGGTAATCTTCAGCACATCTTAGCGCATGCCAGTTAGAGCAGTGTCGCATTTTGCGTAAAAGGATAAACTTTAGTAGTAAATTTTTCGATATAATTATCGGTGACTATCGACGTAATGTCAGGAGGTAATGATGGTAGAATCACGGCAGAAAACTATGCAAGATGTTGCAGACCTTGCCCAAGTTTCCACGGCAACTGTCTCCCGAGTAATTAATCGATCTGGACATGTTAGCCCAGCCACAGAGGCGCGGGTCCAAGCGGCTTTAAAACACCTTGGATACATCCCCAACGCATGGGCGCAAGCCATGGCAACTGATGGCCCCTTGTTAATCGGATTGATCGTACCAAACATGTTAGATCCATTTTTCTCAGCCATATATGCAGGAATGAACTCCGTTATTCGTAAGACCGGCATCGGCGTATGGGTGATGGACAGTGCTAATGACAGCAACCAGGAGCAAATGGCCATTCACATGTTGCAACGATACCGGGCGAAGGGAATCGTCATAGCACCAACTCAGACCCACATGGACTTTGCTCAAATCGAGGTTTTTTCTACACCCATCTGCGTGGTCGATCGACGACCAGATCACAATCATTGGGATCTGGTCGTAATTGATAATTTGAATGGTGCCCGTCGTGCCACACAATTATTAATTGACGCTGGACATACTCAAATAGCTATTATCACGGGACCGCAAACCACGACTCCAGGAGTGGAACGTTATTATGGCTTCATGGAGGCCATGACGCAAGCTCAATTACCTGTAGTCCCAGACTATGTAAAATTTGGCGACTTCCATCAAAACAGCGGATATCATCTTGGAAAAGACCTACTGACATTGCCCTGTCCACCGACCGCGATTTTTAGTTGCAATAATTTGATGACAATGGGACTCCTACAGGCAATACACGCTACCCAAGGAGCCGAACTTGGTCAGACCGTCGCGGTGATTGGATTTGACGATATTCCCATTTCCACCTTAATCACACCATCCCTCACCGTTGTATCGCAACCTGTCGAGGAAATGGGAAAACAGGCGGCAAAACTCCTCCTTTCACGCATTGCAACGCCCACCAAAAAACAAGAGACGATAGTTCTACCCCCAGAACTCATTGTTCGAGGATCGGAAACTCTCGTCGGTCCCGTGTTATAAAGGACACCTTGAGGGTCTTGCCAACAAAACGCGGATTTACCACGGTATAAATATGATAATCTCTCTATTCGCAACGGTCGTAAATGGTCTAATGTCAGTTGTCGTGAATTGGTATTCTCCGGGACAATTAGTGTGTTCCCACCCAAGCGGAAAAATATATGCGAATAAGTTCTCATCCACCTTTTGCGCCTTCAGCACCTTCACGGC
>JAKAAS010000338.1 GCA_021802225.1 Bacillota bacterium | reverse complement strand
GTGCCGATACCGTCCTCCGGATTGTGCGGGCGCAGCCCGAGCCGACGTTTCCCCCTCCACGCGTGGTGGGCATCGATGACTGGGCGCTCGCTAAGGGGCACCGCTATGCCACCGTGGTGGTCGATTTAGAACACCACTGCATCCTCGACATCTTGCCGGATCGCACGGCCGAGACCGTGGCCGCATGGCTTCGCGACCACCCATCGATCGAGATCGTGAGCCGGGATCGGGCCGTCGGCTATGCCAATGCCGCCTACGAAGGCGCGCCACAGGCCGAACAAATCGCCGACCGATGGCATCTGCTGAAAAATCTCGGAGAAAGTATCGAACAGCTGTTTCGCCGGGTGTCCCCGTTCGCCGAACCCCCGTCGCCGGACGGCGACGGCGAGGCCCCCGTACAGGATGTCCCGTCAGCCTCCGCACCGTCGGATCCGGACACTCCGGCTCTGACCCCGCGCCAAATCCGTTATGCCGCCGTCCATCGGCTGGCTGATGCGGGGTGGAAAGTGTCCCAAATTGCCCGGGAACTCGGCTGCGATCGCAAAACGGTGCGGCACGATCTCAGTGCGCCACCGCCGGAGGCGCATCCGGCGCGGGAGTCTCATCCCCGTCTCCTCGACGACTTTGAGCCATTACTGCAACGTCTCTGGGAAAACGGTCAGCATCGCCGTGCCGTCCTCTGGGACGCCTTAAAAAAAGCCGGATTTCAAGGCGGACGGTCCACCTTGGGCCGCTGGATCGCACGTCATCGGTCCGGCGCTCCCGGGCGCAAACAGGTCCGTCCGACCGCCCACAAGGTGGCTCATTGGTTTTTTGCCCGGTGGCCGCATTTGCCCCGCCACGCCACGGCGCCGCTTTCCCGGGTGTTGGCCCATCCCATTCACCGCCAGGCCTATACCCTCGTCCGTCAATTTCGCACGATGCTGATGCATCACCGGGCGACGGCGTTGCCAGCATGGCTACACGCCGCTGAAACGAGCGGCATTCCGGAACTCGTCAGCTTTGCCAAAGGCATCCGTGACGATGAGGCGGCCGTGCTCGCCGGCATCCGCAGCCTCTGGAGCCAAGGGATGGTGGAAGGATTTAACAACAAAATTAAGCGATTGAAACGGATCATGTATGGGCGCGGAGGATTCGACCTCCTACGCCAACGCACGCTCCACACCCACGCCGTGTAAGAGCTTCCCCATTCGTCAGGGCACAGCGGGAGGGCTGGTTCAGCCTGGCCTTTTTTACGGTCCCCCTCGGACCCGCCGCTGAATACGGCGGCAGCGAGATGACCACCAACGAGCGCCATCACGTGGCGGGCACCGCGTGACACAGTTCGCCAGTGTTTGACAAACGCTGGAAAGTCTTACACCAAAAGTGCGGAAGAGCCTTGTTTCCGCGGTCGGCGTTGTCCGTCCAAAATCGATCCTGTCACTTTTCTGTGGGTGTTGGTCTTGGGGTTCGTCGCCAGAGTCCACCCCGCGAGTTAGATGAGCTGATCCGTTACACCAGTGTGGCGGTCGCCGACAGTCTCCCTGCCTTCCGGGATCTGGTGGTGGCGGATGAGACCATCGTCTGGCTCTATGACCAGTTGGCTACCCGTTTTCTGGTCGTGAAGAATGCGACGAAATTCAAGATCCATGTGGTGAGAATTGTAAAGTCATCCGCCAATCATGTTGCGCCTAACGCGCCATCATCATTTATCCTGCCGGTATGGGAAATGGTGCGGGGCAGCTTATATGGTGGGCAGCTCTCTTCGGTAGTCCATTCGTTATCCTCAATTTAGCAGTTCGGCGAGTTCTCAGCGCTCTCTGCCCGAAACCCACTTAATCTTCCCCTCCTCAAGAAAAAAGTGACTTTTGCATCCCACCTTCCTCCATACCGAGGGATACAGGGACGGTTCACCGTTGGACCCTCTCTTCAAATGCCAACATGGCCGTGCTTTAGGAAGGAGATTAAGTTGAATTAGGGCGCCACAGTTGCAGGGGCACAGAAACCCAACCGCCCATTCGTAGGGAGGGTCTCCCAAAACATAGAGAACGTTTTCCTTTAAAATCTTCGGTAACGCATCGCAATTTGTGACCGTATATTGGCCGATTCGTCGACGGAGTCCGAGCCATTCAAGAATCCGAAGAATACCATCTCTAACTTTACTGTACAACATTTATCTCACCCAACAGGGGGACGGTGTCTCCCCGACCGACGTAAGCAGCCATGCTGGATTTGACGGTTGGAGCAGGTTCGTACCGAAAATTGGCGTCACTCAAGTTGAATCGACCTACACCACAATCGCGATTGCTGAACCACCGAAACCCATGGATGCGCGCTAAGAAATCATTCACAGCGAGACTTGCGGCTAACGTGTTGACGCTAATGACTGCAGGGCGCTCTTCGCGGATCCCATGAATGTAGCCCTCGTCCAACAAATCTTTATACCCCTCGGGGTTAGTGCGTTTTAGGTAACTTGCCTTAAGTAGCTCCGAGGTGTATGCCTTCCGTTCCAATAGGGTTGGCCCCTCAGGAGTCAGGTAGTGCACCGAGACCCCGACGAAAGCAACCCCGCCGTTTCCGTCAGCCTCTATGCCGACTCCTACATCCCAATATGGCAGGCTGTAGTACACTGCGAGTTTATTAAGCAAATCGCGACCGTCTATAGAATCCATACAACCAAAGACCATGTCGCATTGTGCAAGGGCGGCGATTGCCGACGTGTGATAAAGGTCAGTGTGAATCGGCAACACTTTCGTATTTAGTCCACTATGCTTTATTGCCCTTGCTATGACATCGACTTTGTAACTTCCAATATCCCGCTTGGAGCTGTTGTAGATACGTCCTAAATTCTTTTTCTCTATTGTGTCAGCATCCACAAGCACCAAGGCACCCACGCCAAGCCGAAACAACATTTCCACAAGGGGACTGCCTGTACCTGAAACACCCACTACACCCACCGACAGCGTACGGAGGAGAGCAGTCGTACCTTGTCCAAAGGTTTGGCGAGTGCGCTGTTGGACTTCGTCCATAGCTTCATCGACCGTGTCTACCTCATGCATGCTGTTCCAGATGTAAATGTCGTCGCCCGCGACAATCACCGATTCGAAGTAAACGGGAGTGGCTCCGCCATTCCAACCTCTGACCACGATTCGACCTTCGGGGAGCATTACCGCACTAACCAGAACGAAGTCGCGTTGAAACCATCCCGCCAAACTTTCATACAGACAGCGGTCTGATTCATCGTCCAGTCCTGAAAATGATTGGCTGCCGTTAGGGTGGCTATGAATTTTAAGCACGACGAACTCTTCAGTTGAATTTTCAGCGATTAATTCGGAGAGCAATTTGGTCGACCAAGTGACTCGACTGTGAGTCCTCTCGGTACAGTGATCGTAAGGGATGTGTTCGATGCGGTGAACGGCAACAATGCGTTCAAGGTGCGCTGTATCCTGGCGTTCCGCGACGCCACACAAGGCCACACTCACTGCCTCAAGTCCATCATCGGTTAACAAATGCTTTCTAAACGCCTCGTATTGGTGGCTGGTCATTCTCAATTTGTACCGGTTTGTCATCATTTGACCCTCTCAAATTCCCGGAGCAACCAGTTCGTGATGAGGAGCAGATGGGTTACCAGTGAATCATTTCCGGAATCCCATGGCGCTTGAGGTGTGCGATGCCTAGACCAACGCTGAAACGCACGGCCATCAATCTGTTCGACCACACTCACCTGGGCGATCGACTTGTTATCGGGGCGGAAGCAAGTTTGGC
>JAKAAS010000337.1 GCA_021802225.1 Bacillota bacterium | reverse complement strand
AGCGGAGGCCTGGATGAGGTGTGGATCCCAATTGCACCAGAGCCAGCAGGGGCAGGGGACGGGGCTGAAGCAGGGAGGGCTCCAGCGCTGCCGCCGCCGCTGCTGGTGCCGTGCCAGAGCGGATGGGAGGACGCAACCACCGCGACTGAAGGCGGTGCAGCGGCAGAAAGTGTGTGCCTGGCCGTGCTGTTGTGGGTGGCGCCATCACTAGCAGCACTGGCAGCAATAACAAAACTGTGATACCGTCGCCCTTTAGGACCAAGAACGAATACGGTTATGGCCAGACCAAGGACGTAAGTCGCCACTACGTCTCCCCCAAGAGTCGTCAGGGCCGCCCACACGTAAGTCCAAATAGCTCGGTTTTTTACAAATTGGTACAATGCCAGAACACTCGTCAAGAGTCCTAGGGAATACGGATGGAAGTCAAACGCCGTGCCCCAATACGTCCACGGATTAGCTACTAAGAGCGTAACAAGACAAAGATTGAGAACGGCGGTTAGCCGTTTGGAATACCCGGCTCGCTCCCATAAAATTTGAGCGATCTGCCACACCATCACTTCGGCGCCTACGCAAGCTCCATCTTGAATCCACAAGAGGGTCACTGCATGGGGCCATATCCAGTACAGTGGCGCAAGGAGCCACATGATCAGGGAAAAGTGGTCTTGCCAAAAATACTGGACCCGAAATGCCGTTTCAGGCGGATTCAGCTGTCCATGCGCGATTAGGTACCATGCTTGATAATACGCTGAAAAGTCCTGCGTTAAGGCAAAGTGGTTGGCTTGGTACCATGAAAAGATCAACAGCGCAATCAATTGCATTCCCAATAGCCCAAGCACCAACGACCGGTTACGAGTTAATAGTCGCATAAACGCGAGCCGTGACTGCGAAAGAGAGGACTGATCAAATGCGACAGGACGGGTTTCAAGAGCAGGTGGTTTCACGACGACGTCCTCCCCGAAATGCCAAATCTCACGGGCACGATTTGTGAATATCCATAGGGATAGTAGTCTTGATTGTTCACTAAATTGGCCTCAAAAAAGACGGGGTCTATTTCCGAATGCAAGTCGCGCACCACAAACTGTGCTTGCCCCTGAGCATTGGTCGTGGCCGACACGGGAGTGGCTCCTGCATTGCTGCCGTTAATAATCGCTTCGCCATATTGCAACCCACGTTGGGCATAGACAATCTGGCCCAAGTAAATGGGAGTCCCGGAGACATGCACCGGTTGGTCCATGCGGTTAAGAATTTGTGCGCGTAACGTGACCGGACTCCCGTACGGAACCGGATGGTTGATGGCATCCGGAACCAGGGCCACGTGCCACGTAGTCGGCAGATAGGTGGCGGTATGACTAATCGTCTTCGTTCCGGCTGTGAAGGCCACCATTTGAAAGCCGCCACTCAGCGCAGGTTGAGCATAAAAATTGGGCGCTGCTAGGGTATAATCGGCGGTTTGATGGGGTCTTAACGTGGTCGGACCGGCAATGCGAGTCCAAAAGGCGGTAAAGGTGCCGCTCATGTCGGCCGTAAAATGCGGATGAATGGAACGATTGGTTCTGTTGGTCACGGTTGTTACGACCTGGTCCACCGTCGCAAGTTGGCCTGTGGTGTGGACGCCCACCAAGGACATCGCCAAAGGACTGGGAGTGCCTAATGCGGCGGCGAGAGCTGCAATGGTGATGAGAGCGACACTCCCCAGCGTCCACTTTTCCGGGCGCCTCCACGACCCTGCAGGAACGTGCTGAGTGGTGACCCATGCCATCACCGCAGCCGGTACCAACATGACCAAATAACTCCCAAAAGACCGCGTCGCGACAAACAAGGCGATGGATGGGGCAATGAAAACCCACGATTTAAAGCGGGGGTATGTCACCATATAGACCACCCACAAGCCGAGCAGAACCACCATGCTAAGAAGGGTATAGGCCAACAGCGAGCCTCCCCCGACATGAAGAAACAAACTGAGGGTGATAAGACCCTGCCCGTCGGGCACCGTGGACGAGAGCAGCGGGGCCAGGATCCCGCGAAGCCATAGACCCGGACTCGCCACAAGAAACGGGATGTTCGGAATCAAGAATACGACAGTGCTGATGAGTCCGTAGCGGATGGCTGGGCGGACGCCCTCGGCCCAGGTTCCCCTCAACCGTCGCCCTTCGGCGGCGATGCCAAAAACCAGGAACGGCCAAATAATCCACGGGGTTTGCTTGATACCCATGGCCAAACCAAACCACAAAGGACTCCAGATCGTCGCCCATCCTCGTTTTAACGGATATTGGTCCCAGGCACGGGCCGCAAGAATCAGAAAAGGCACGAACAAGGCATCGGTCACACCGCCCACCGCATAACTGATGTAAACACTGAGACTGGTCAGAATGATGGCTAAAGGACGAATGGGTTGCGGCAAACCCCAAAACAAGATCAGAAGGCCAGCCGCCCATGCGATCACATTGATACCCGCTCCTACCTGCGTCGTCCACCCCAGCACCATGAAAGGAATATAAATCAAAAATGACTGGGCTGGATACGACAGCAAGGTTACCGCCTTCCCGTCCAGTGTCCACGTATACCCGTTCGGCGAGACCTGGAACAAATGAAATGCTGCCGCCATCGACCGTCCATAAGGATTTACGCCGTGGAGCCAGAGTTGAGCCGCATATTGATCAAACGCCAATTCATCCGTGCCGTATGCCGGGATGGTAATGATCTGAGCATAACTCCACACCATTAAGCCGACCACCGCCAGAATCAGAGTGACGACAAGAATTCCGCGCGTCATACGGGAATCTTGGGCGCTCTGCCCGTGCCACAGCAACAAGACCAAGCCCCATGCTACTAAACCCACTGCCGGGAGCGTACTAATGTTTGTGATGGTCCCGTAGCCCCACAAACGCAGGCCCCATAAAATCAGGACAACTCCGCACACCCCCCACAGCATGGTGGTCACGGGCCCATAGGGAGAGAGCCCTGCCGCAGGAGAATTCGACGTGGTTTGAGGTTTTAACAGTGCAGAATCGGCCATATATTCCTCCCTCTCTTCCCGCGACACGTGCTGTTATGGCACAGCGAAGGCTTGCACGTTTCCTAACCCGATCGCTCCGACAACGTCATAAAGAATACGTCCATTTGGAGACAGAACAAGATTTTGGGAATTGGCGGGTGCGGGCAAGACTTTTTTGACGCTCTCGGTAGCCAAATTGATGATCGCCACATTGCGGACGCTGCCTTGTCCTTTGAGGACATAAAGTGTATTGCCATTGGGTCCTATGGCTAAGGCCCGCCCAGAATGTCCCACAGAAAACTGCGTACTGAGATGACCCCCGGCCGTGGCAATTTGGCTGACGACGCCATTGGGTTGCAGTACGTATACACTTTGTTCGTTGGGTGCCGGAACAATACTGACGCTATCTCCGGGAGCCGGAATGCTACTTTCCACGCGGTCTTTCTGAGCATTGATAATGGCCACTGCCATATTGCCACTAGTACCGTTTAACGCATAAAATGTGGTACCGTCAGCCCCCGGGGCCAAAGCAACCACTGGTCCACTTAGTGGCACCGTGGCCAACAATGCCCCGGAGGATCCGTTTCGAAATTCAACGGCTCCACTGCGAGTGGTGGCCATCCCTACTGCCAGCAAACCCGTCGAGGATTCCGCAATCGTCGTGGCGTGATTGCTGACTGACAAACTGCCGACAACTTTCTTCTGAGCAAGGTCAATTTGATAGATCCCATGACTCGTGGGTGATCCAGCCACCACCC
>JAKAAS010000336.1 GCA_021802225.1 Bacillota bacterium | reverse complement strand
AGGTGGTGCCGCTGGTGTACAGCAGCTGGGCGGCAGCGCGGTCATCGATGTACACCGCAGGCTCCGCGTCCCCGCCCTCTTGCAGCAGTGCCTCAAACTCTTTCTTCCCGCCGGATTCCTGGCCAAACCAGATAATTTGCACAGCGTCATCCAAAAATTCCACGGCAGCCTCAACTAGCGGCTGGAGTCCGCGGTCAGCGATTAACCACTGGACTTCCGCGTCGCGCAGGCAATAGGCGATATTCTCCGGGTCCAGCCCCAGATTGATGAGCATGGCCACAGATCCAGCCTTGGCGCACCCAAAGTAACTGACGATAAACTGCCAGCTGTTGCGTCCCATGATGCCGACCGCATGCCCCCCTAAACCAC
Organism: Bacillota bacterium; assembly: GCA_021802225.1. The sequence continues at coordinate 3,395 of JAKAAS010000336.1, read as the reverse complement.
GGTTCAGAAGCGCTTGCGCCAGATGGCAGGCCAGACGGTTGACCTCGTGAAAACTGAGTTCGGCATCCCCATCCTTCACGGCCAGCCGTTCCTTAAAACGGGCAGCCGCCCGGGTGGCGATGTCCCCGACCGCGCAGCGGCCAGCGAGATTTTGCTCTAGTCGTGCATCCATCCCATGCTCCCTCCTTATTGACGGTCTTCACGCATTCTCTGATAGGACGACCGCAGTGTTGTCTTGAGGATCTTGCCAGTGGCATTGCGCGGCAATTCCTGCACCACCTGAAGATGTTTAGGAATTTTAAATTTCGCTAAATGTTTGGCGCAAAATTCGCTCACCTCTGCCAGCGTAAGGGATGCATGTGGGTCAGCGAGCACCACGACAGCCAATGGCACCTCCCCCCACCGGCTATCGGGTACGCCGATAACCGCCACTTCGCGAATCGCTGGATGTCTCACCAAGACCTGCTCCACTTCAACGGAATACACATTCTCCCCGCCAGAAATCAGCATGTCTTTTTTGCGGTCTACAAGATAGAAGAAACCCTGATCATCTTGGCGGGCCAGGTCTCCGGTATGAAACCATCCCCCGCGAAAAGCTTCCTGGGTTGCGGGCTGGTTGTTCCAGTACCCCTCAAAAACATTGGGCCCGATTAGTGCCAATTCCCCAATTGTCCCGACTGCTGCGGCTTCACCCCTTTCATCGGCGATACGGGCCGCCAAGTGAAAAACAGGCCGACCGATCGAGCCATGTTTGGCAATCGCATCCTCTGCGTTTAGAAGCATGGCAATGGGGGAGGTTTCGGTCATGCCGAACCCTTCTAGGAAATTCAAGCCCCGGGATTGAAAGAACTCAATAACCGGCACCGGACAAGGAGCTCCGCCACACAGAAGCAGTCTGAGAGAAGAAAGGTCATAGGAATCAAAGGCGGGCACCCGTGACAGCGCCTCCCACATTGCCGGCACCAGAAACAATGCCGTGATGCGGCGGGCTTGTATCGTTTGAAGCACTTCTTCCGGGTGAAACCGTGTGAAGAGCAGCACTGGAATCCCCTGATAGAGTGCGGGCAAGGTGTGAATGCCTAAGCCACCGATATGAAATAGCGGCGCTACGGTGAGCACGATATCACCGGGACGCAAAGCCGCCTCGTGAAGCATCAGTTGAATGGCATTCCAGGTAGCATTGCGGTGGCTGAGCATCGCCCCCTTGGGGCGCCCTGTCGTGCCAGACGTATACATCATCATGTGGATATCTTCTCCACGAACCGAGGCGTGGGGTTCCCCGGCACCCATGTGGAGGGACAGCCAAGAATCATAGGGATTATTCTGCTGAAACCCAGGGTCGGCTGCTGGGATGTAGTGGGTCACGGCGGTATTCCGGCACGCCGCTGTGACCAGCGGCGAGAACGATTCATGATACATTACGCACAGACTCCCGCTATCACGCACAATGTACTCGACCTCTTGGGGTGCGAGACGAAAATTGATGGGGACAAACACAGCGCCCAGCTTCGCACACGCGAAGACCGCTTCGAGAAACGGCACACTGTTCAGCAGCACTCCCGCCACACGGTCCCCAAAGCTCACACCGTACGATTGAAGACCCGCCGCCAAAGCATTAACCCTTTGGTTAAAAGCCTGCCATGCAAGGGCATAGTCCTCGTCCATCACCGCCAGTCTCTGTGGTGTCTGTTCAGCCCGGCGGCTCACCCAATATCCGATCCCTTCTGAGCCGTACCGCAACATTTCCGCCTCTTTCACTATGACCACCTCCTATTGCTCTCCAAGCCACCTCAGGCCGCCCCGCCAAACACGGCCACCCAAGCAGCAAATGGCCGCCCTGAACAAAATACTGTGCCGAAGAAACCGCCTGACTTCTCCTTGCCCTTCCGGATTGCCGGGACCCCGGAAAAATATTCGAACGAAAAGAAAAAAGATCGGGCGGCCCAAATGACCGCCACCCGCCTAACCCCCTCCCGGCTTCGCCTGGCAAGGGGAATGCGCGGGCTTTATGTTCAAGCAGGGGAGCCGTATTGTTTGAGATGGGCCTTATTGACCTTGCCGGAGCCCGTTGTCGGCAGGTTTTGCACCAGCACAATCCGTCCGGGCCGCTTATAATCCGCAAGGCCGCTGTCTTCCTTCAAGAACCGGAGAAGCTCCCCCTCGGTGACCGTGTCATCCCGGCACACGACGAACGCCGTCACCTGCTGGCCCCACCGCTCATGGGGCAGTCCCACAATGGCAGCCTGCACGACGCCGGGGTGGCGGGCTAAAATGGCTTCTATCTCAGCCGGATAGACATTCTCCCCGCCCGTGACAATCATGTCGTCCGCGCGGTCGATATAATACAGAAATTCTTCCGCGTCCCAGCGCACGATATCGCCGGTATGCAGCCACCCTCCCACCAGCCTCTCCGCAGTTTTTGCATCATTATGCCAGTACCCCGGACTCACAGTATCGCCGCGAAACACCAACTCCCCAGCTTCAGGGCTCCCCGGAGGCACCATATGCCCTCCGGCGTCCAGAATTTTGGCCTCTACGGTCTGACCCTGCACATGCCCCATTGAGTTCGGCACCCGTTTCTCGCCGGCCCGGTACGTCACAGCCAGACCCGTCAGTTCGGTCTGGCCATACAGCTCAATCAAGGGCAGTCCCGTCACTTTTTCAAACTCGCCGCACACTGCGGCGGGGGTGGCCGATCCCCCCGTGACCACGATGCGCATATGGCTGAGGCGGGGAACCTGATCCGGATGACTCGCGCTCCACCGGGCGACATCGATTAACATCGTCGTCACCAAGGCGGCAATGGTGGCGCGGTGGGCGTGAGCGAGATGGACCCACTCGGGCGCCGACCACTTCGGCAAGAGAATCACGCTGGCGCCCGCAATCAGAGCGGGCAGCATCGCGCACTGCATGCCGCCGACATGAAATAGCGGAACGGTCAGCAAAAACCGGTCGGCGGACGTGACATCCCACGCTTCGATAACCATCTCGGCGGATGCCGTGTTGTTGCGGTGAGTTTGGCGCACCCCTTTAGGGCGGCCGGTAGTACCGCTGGTATACATCAATAGAGCCAAGTCTCCGTCGTGGCGGGCAGCCGCCGGACTTTTGGGAAAACCTGTGAACTGGTAGAGCGAGTCCATGGCCACACCCGGGCCGACAGGGTCACGGCCCGCGACAAGCAGGGGCCAGGAGGTGCCTTCAAACACACTCAGTTGACTTGGAGTGATGGCAATCCAGCGGGGCTGGGCATCGGAGAGCAACACTAAGATTTCCTCGGAGCTCAAACGGGTATTAATCGGGACAAAGACCCCTCCGGCCCACCATGTCGCGTAGGCGAGAGCTATCTCATGGAGACTGTTGGGAAGCCATGCCGCAATACGGTCACCAGGCTTCAT
>JAKAAS010000335.1 GCA_021802225.1 Bacillota bacterium | reverse complement strand
AGGAGCTGCTCAAGGGTTTCCAGTGGAGGGAACAGGTGCTCCGGGCTAGTCTTGTGAAAGTATCCACAGGGCAGGGCTCAGCGGAGGAAGAAGAATCTTTACCTGAATAACGACCATTTTTCAAGGGCTGGCATTGCGAGGAGGGATATTTACCAATGGCGAAGCGTGATTACTATGAAGTGCTGGGCGTGAGCCGTAATGCGAGCCCTGATGACATTAAGCGGGCGTTTCGCAAACTGGCGGCCAAATACCACCCCGATGCCAATCCTGGGGATAGCACGGCGGAAGAACAATTCAAAGAAATTAATGAGGCCTACCAAGTGCTTCAGGATCCGGAAAAGCGCTCCCGCTATGACCAGTTTGGCATGGAGGGCCCGCAGTCCGGCAACCCATTTGGCGGACAGGAGTTTGGATTTGGCGGATTTGGCGACATTTTTGACATATTTTTCGGGCAAGGGGGGGGCACAGGGGCGGCGCGGGGGCCCGGAAAAAGGGCCGGACCTGCGCTACGATCTGACTCTGACCTTGGAAGACGTGTTGAATGGGTCGGCCCAGGACATTAAAGTGACCCGTGATGAAGTGTGCCCGCACTGCCATGGGAATCAGGCGGAACCTGGCACACGGCTTGAGATGTGTCCCACCTGTCACGGAAGTGGGCAAGTGGAGCGGATTCGAGAAAGTTTTCTAGGGCGCATTCGCCAGGTTGAAACGTGTCCCAAATGCCATGGGTCGGGCCGCATTATTCCTGTTCCCTGCAAAGAGTGTCATGGCCGCGGGCAGGTCCGGGTGGACAAAAACTTGAGTGTGACCGTGCCTCCTGGAGTCGATGAAGGAACCCGGCTGCGGGTGGCAGGCGAGGGTGGGGCGGGACAGCACGGCGGTCCGTCCGGTGACTTGATTGTCTTTATCCATATCAAACAGCACGACCGCTTTGCCAGGGATGGCGATGATCTGTGGGTGGACCAGCCTGTGACCTTTGCCCAGGCAGCGCTCGGAGCGGACTTGAAAGTGGCGACTCTAAACGGTGAGGAATCTTTGCATATTCCTGCAGGGACACAGACCGGCACCGTGTTCAAACTGAACCGCCACGGGTTGCCCCGCATCGGCAATGGGGTGATTCACGGGTCGTTAAACGTCCGTGTCAAAGTGGAAGTGCCGACCTCCCTGACGGCCAAGGAGCGGGAAATTCTGCATATGTGGGCGGAGATGCGCAAGGAAGATGTGTCCCATGAAGACAGGAGCATCTTCCGCAAGGTCAAAGATGCCCTGGGCCGGTAATGTGCTGGGCCCGCTAGATTATATGGCTGTCACCTGCCATGTTCCCGCAGCAGACTTGGATGAGGCGGTGGCGATTTTCTTGTCTTGGGGCACGGGAGGGGTGGAATGGGAAGACGGGCAACTGGCTGTGGCTCCCTATACAGATATTCCCTTGCTCCCCGGCCAGCCGTTTGTCCGGGCTTATTTCCCCCTGGATGCATCGTGGCCCGAGTCCCATGCCCGGGTGGAGGTTGAAGCTCGCCAGCGGGGATGGGCGGTAGATTACCGGGAGGTTTTTACCCGGGACTGGGAGAATAGCTGGAAACAGTATTACCACACCATTCTCTTGCCGGAAGGATACGCTGTGGTCCCCGCGTGGAATGAGGAGCCGGGCCCGGTGGCCCAAGACCGCCAGATTATCCTGGACCCTGCGCAGGCTTTTGGCACGGGCACCCACCCGACCACGCTGATGTGTCTGGAACAAATTATTGCGGAAAACCCCAGGGGTCGGCGCGTACTGGATCTGGGCGCCGGTTCGGGCATTCTCGCTATCCTGGCCGCCCGCATGGGTGCTGGCCGGATTGTCGCTGTTGAGCCGGATCCCGTCGCCTTCCGCGTGCTTGCGGACAATGTGCTGCGCAACGGCAGCGCCATTGATTTGGTGCTGGGCACTTTGTCCGATGTCCGCAGTGACGAGGTGTTTGACTTGGCGCTGTTGAACCTGATTGCAGATATCATCATCCCGGAGTGGCCCAATTTGCTGCCGCATCTTGCCACGGGGGGCCGGGCCATTCTGTCGGGAATTTTAAGCGAGCGCAGCCAGGCTGTGGCCGACACTGTGGAACGGTCCGGGGCGCATGTGGAGACCGTCACAAATGCTCAAGGATGGGCCATGATGGTGGTGGCGCGGTGATCCGCATTGTCATTGGGTCGGCCCAGGTTGCCCGGGACACTATATCTCTGACTCCAGAACAAAGTCATTACCTATTCCGGGTGATGCGGGCCAAACCGGGTCAAAAGGTGGAGGCGCTGGTGAGTGGGCAGATGCTGTACGACTGCGCGGTGACGCAGCAGCCCGATCTTTTGCTCCAGGTGGCGTCGCATGCGGTGGCTGTGCCGGTGTCGATTACCCTGGCACAATCGCTGCTTAAAAAGGACCTGTTTTCCCAGATCATCGAAAAAGGCACGGAGGCGGGCATTTCCTGTTTTGTCCCTCTGGTGACCGAGCGGAGCATCGTCCGCGAAATTTCTGCTGCCAAGCAGCAGCGCTGGCCGGCTATTGCTCAGGAAGCCACGGAACAGTGCCGGCAAAGCCGGGTGCCGCGGATCGAGAAGCTAAGCACCCTGGGCCGCCTGGCCGAGTTTCCCGCTGCAGTGAAACTGCTTCTCGATCCGGACGGGGTGAACATTATGGACTGGCTGGCCCACAGCCCGCCAGAGGTGCGGGACTGGCTGGTTGCAGCGGGACCGGAAGGCGGACTGTCGGGCCAGGAAATTTCTGGGTTGCGGTCGGCTGGCTTTACCGCGGTGTCTTTGGGTCCGTACATCTACCGGGCCGAAAACGCGGGGACGGTGGCCGCTGGGATCCTCACGTCTTGGGCGTTTTCGAGCCTTTCCTCCCCTGGAGACCATTTCTAGGATTCAAGCCCCACCTTTCGGCCATCCTATGGTCGGGAGGTCGAGACAATGGGCAAAGTAGTGGAACTAAAGTTTTGCGATATCTGTCACAAACCAGTGGTGAAAAAGGAGGCGGCCTCCATGTCCACCGGTTTTCTGGAAAGCACCCTCTGCAAAGAGTGTCTTTCAAAGTACGGCCACCTATACCGCCCATGGTAACGGCAGGGAGCCTCTGAAAAGACATAGCAATCAGTGTTTGACACACTTTTCCCTCGACACATATAATAAAGAGAAGCGTACCCCGACCCGTTCGGGTGGAGGGGAGGGAGAACTATGTCAGAGGTAAAAGTCGGTAAAAACGAAAGCTTAGACAGCGCACTTCGGCGGTTTAAGAGGCAGATCCAAAAGGCGGGCGTCCTGGCGGAAGCGCGCAAGCACGAGCACTATGAAAAGCCGAGTGTTCGTCGCAAGAAGAAATCCGAAGCCGCGCGCAAGAAGCGTGCGAAATAATTATGGTTGCTAAGGGGGTTCTCCCTTGACTCTCCGAGAACGGCTTAATGATGATCTTAAGGCAGCGATGCGGGCAAAAGATGGCACCCAGCTGTCGGTGATTCGTGCCGTCAAAGCAGGCATACTGTCCCAGGAGACTCGCAATGAGCGGATCACTTTGGATGATGATGGAATCATGCAGGTCATCGTGAAGGAAATTAAAGAACGCAGAGAGGCCAACGAGGAATTTCAGCGGGCGGGCCGGAGGGATTTAGTAGAGCAAAATGAGAAAGAGATGGAAGTTCTCAGCACCTATCTTCCGGCTCCCCTCCCCGAAGACGAACTTGTCGGTCTGGTTATGGGCGCTATCCGGGAAACGGGAGCTCAAGGTCCCAAAGATATG
>JAKAAS010000334.1 GCA_021802225.1 Bacillota bacterium | reverse complement strand
CCCTCAGATTATGCTGCGGTACAACAACACTTGATCCACTCCTTGATGGCATTTACTGATCCGGAAACGGGCCGCCATCCAGTACAATTGGCGATACCGATCGAAGACGGCGTGATACTGGGACAATGGGGTTCGCGTGCGGGGGATGTATTGTATTTGATGGAAGCGGGCTATACGGGCGATATTAATTGGTTTCCGTTGACTCCTGATGGCATCGTGCTCTTACCCATGTCGCGCGATCTCATCGCTACTGCGGATTATGGCGAAGGAAAATTTATTGCGTCAAAATTCCAAAGTGCTCACGGGTGCGGATTACCCTCGCGGAGGATGGGCCGGGGAACTGAAGAGGCTATCTTGTTCATTCGTGCGCAAGAATTTCTGGTACATCCTCTGCGGGGCCGCCCTGGTGTCAAATTGGTGGATGTGGCTCCCACGGTTTCCGAACTGTTAAGGGTAGATCCACCGCGCAACGCAGAGGGACATGTCCTCTAACCACTCACGAGGACTGGGAATCACGGAAAAAGCTGATACTAGTGGCAAACTTAGGAATTAGGGGAGGCTGCAATGACCCTCATCCGTTACCACCAAACATCTCATACCATAAGCAAGGCCAAAGTCGCCTTGTACATCGCACCGGCCTTGGTTGTTCTGGGAATATTTTGGGTTGTCCCGTTGTTCATGGGGTTGATCTTTAGCCTGTTCCATTGGAATTTCGGGGCCAATCCTACCTGGGTGGGATGGCATGAATATCGGTTGGTGCTAAGCTCCGCACTTTTTTGGCAGTCGTTGGTGAATACTCTGATTTTTACCCTCGGCGTCGTGGGGGTCGGGACGGCCTTAGCACTTGTGCTCGCCTTGATCTTGTACAATCAGATTGTGGGCAAGGGCCTATTTCGTACCCTCCTCTTTATTCCGTATGTGATGCCCTTGGTCGCGTCGTCCACGATTTGGCTATGGATCTATCAACCGGGGGTAGGGTTGTTGGATCGCCTGTTGCACTTGGTGGGCTTTTCTGGTTCCACGAGTTGGGTTCAAAGTACGACGTGGGCGTTGCCAGCTTTAATTCTCTTTACTATATGGTATACCCTGGGGTTTACTACTCTTTTATTCTTAGCCGGATTAACGACAGTGTCCCCGGAATTAGGGGAGGCAGCGGCCATTGATGGCGCGTCTCCTTGGGGCCAATTCTGGCGGATTACCTGGCCGTTGTTAAGCCCCACCACCCTCTTTGTAATTATCGTCAATACCATCGGCGTCTTTCAAAGCTTTACTCAAATCTTTGAATTAACGCGTGGGGGACCGTTAGGCGCCACAACCACATTGACCTATTTAGTCTATGAAGAGGCGTTTCAATATTTTCATTTTGGTACCAGTCTGGCGACGGGAGAGCTCCTGTTCGTGGTTGTGGCCGGGATTACGGCATTGCAGTTTTTCGTAAGTCGCCGTGCGATAAATTATGGTGATTGAGGAGACGCTCAACATGCGAACACTAAATCAGTCGCTCAAATATCTGATTTTGATCGTGGCCGTGGGCCTCACGGTATTTCCGATTTGGTGGATTTTTTCTACTTCATTGGAAACTCTGCAGTCGGCGTTTCAATTTCCCGCCGGGTTGATTCCACGTGGAGATTGGCAAAACTACATCGCGGCCTGGAAATTAGCTCCATGGGTCCGATTCTTTGGGAATTCGATGCTGATTTCTACGATCACCGTCCTCTTAGCGCTGTTGACATCCGTGCTCGCGGCCTTTGCGTTTACGTTTTTGCCATGGCGCGGACGAGAATGGGTGTTCGTGGGGGTCCTTGGCACCATGCTGGTTCCCTTTGAAGCCATTCTTGTTCCAGATTACTTAATTATTCGCCAATTCAATTGGATTAACACGTATACTGCGCAAATTGTGCCGTTCGCCGCCAGTGGATTTGCAATCTTTTTCTTGCGGCAATTTATGCGGTCTCTGCCGCAAGAGATGCGAGACGCGGCGGCCATTGATGGCGCGGCGGATTGGATCTACTTATGGCGCATCGTCGTACCGAACATTCGTGCTGCATTGGCTACGGTAGGTATCTACCTGTTTTTGCTAAGTTGGAATGCATTTTTGTGGCCTTTAGTCGTTACGACGACGGCCAATCGGCAACCCGTGCAGGTTGGCCTCGCCAACTTCGTCGCAACAGCTAATGGGACTGACTGGACGGTTGTCGCGGCGGCAGCGGGCTTTGTTACCCTACCAGTGTTGATTTTGTATTTTATTGCCCAACGGCAAATTACCGATGCCATCTCTCGAACCGGATTGAAGGGATGATGGCAGTGGACATCCTCCCCCGGGCTAAAGTGGGGGCTTCCACAGCATTACAAGAGAAGGTATCGGTCCTAGCAAAGGACCGGTAACCGTGTCCACTGACCCCGCGAATAAATTCAGGGGTCTGCCGTAAACGAACACATTGCGATCAACGTAACCAAAGGTAACTCGGAGAATCTGGTGGTTAGGAATTGTTGTATTGTTGATCACCATGAGGGAGCCGAAGAGACAAAGGGAGGAAACCGTGCATGAACGCTACCACACGAAAGTTAAGCGGATCCATGGTCATATTGGCCGCTGGCAGTCTGCTCCTGGCGGGTTGTGGACAGACACCGACATCGTCGGCGGCACCGACAACCCTCAAAGGTCCTGTGAGTATTACGTTTTGGAATGAGATGACTGGACCCTATCAAGCGGTTGTCACCTCGGAAATCAATGCGTTTCATAAACTGCACCCAAACATCACGGTCCAGGATGTGGTAGTGGCCAATGATACCGCGTTAAGACCGAAATTGTTTTCCGCCATTGTGGCCGGGGACCCGCCAACGGTTTCCGAAATGAATCCTCCATGGGCGACGGGATTTATTTCGAGTAAAGCCTTAGTCCCGTTATCGACGTTTATTCGTGGGCCGCAGGGACTGTCATCCTCCCAAATTAAGGACTTCTATCCCTCGATGCTCAATGGTGGTAAATGGCCGAACGGCACGCAATATTTAATGCCGTTCAACTTGAGTACCAACATTATGTTTTATAACAAAACGGCGTTTACTGCGGCGGGAATCACCCATTTTCCCACCTCATGGACAGGATTTTATAATGATGCCTTGAAATTATCCACCCACGGTCGGAAGGCCTTTGCGATCACTCTCGTGCATAGCTACCCATTTTTATCATTCTTCTATGGGGCAGGCGGACATTTTGTGGGACCCAAAGGCCAACCCAACGCCTCGGCGTTTGCTCCTAATGGTCCTGCGGTAAAGGCACTAACACTCTGGACAAAGATGGTGAATCATAATGCAGCGGTTCTGACTTCTGGATATGCGTCGGACACATTATTTGGCAATGGCAGTTCAGTGATTTTAGAAGCTACGAGTGCAGCCTCTCCCTACTTAAAACAGGCAGCGGCCGGACAATTCACCATTGGGACAGCGCCAATGCCGTCTGATGTCACGGCAGCCACTGCGCTTTTTGGCGGATATTTGGGGATTTTTAGCAAAGCGACTCCGCGCCAACAATTGGCCGCCTGGGAATTTATTAAATTTCTTACATCAACCCAGGGCACCGTACTCTGGGCGGAGCACAGTCAAGGCTATTTACCAGTACGCCTCAGCGCTAAACAATTGATGACGTCCTACTTATCCGGGCATCCTGCACAATCCACCGCATTGGCAGCGCTTCCTGAAGCGCGGGCTGAAGAAAAACCAGCGTGGTGGAGTCAGTTTTCGGACCAAATTCTCATTAATGCGATAGATGCTGCGTTGT
>JAKAAS010000333.1 GCA_021802225.1 Bacillota bacterium | reverse complement strand
CACGCCATTGTGTGTTACAATATCTAAAGGTGTCAGTGGCATAAAATCCTCCCGCAGTTAAAACCTGGCCATATATAGAAACAACGCGACTAGAAGGTATGCGGCAATATCTACCAGGAAAAACGCTATCAAGGGCGATAAGTCCAGCATCCCCACTAGGGGCACCCTCCGCCGGATCGGGGCTAGTATGGGCTCGGTCAGCTGAGTGGAAATATAAGCCGCCTTGTCCCACAGCCCCGGTGTCTTGGGGGGGAAGAACGATGACACAATCCGAATCATCAGCACGACAAAGAACACATCCTGCAGAATATGGACAGTTTCTGCCAGGTGGGTAAAAATGATACTCACTTATTCAGGCTCCGGGTCCATCCGGGTCCGTCATCGTGATCTTCACTGGCGACTTCCACGTTATTGGGCGTAACGAGGAAGATATTGTCTCCGACTTTCCTGAGTCCGCCGTCCAAGGCATACGCTACCCCAGACAGGAAATTCAAAAGCCGCTGGCCAGCCTTTTCCTCAGCCAAGTCGAGATTGACAATGACGGGCCGGCGCCCTTTGACCTGGTCAGCGATGGCCTGGCCGTCTTCCAATGTGCGGGGGTGCATAACCACCACCCGAAATCCCCGGGTTCCCGGCAGACTTACCAGGCTGCCCCGCTTCTTCTGGGGCACTTCATCCTCCCAGTCGGAGGTTGCCGCCACTTCCTGCGTGTCAAAGTCCTCGTCCTGCACCTCTTCGAGTCCCACAAAGTTTAAAAATTTGCCGACTATGCCTGTCTTCACAAATCACCCTCCTTAAAACACCTAGTGATAAATCCTCGGCCCAAACAGAGCGGTTCCCAGACGGATGATAGTGGTTCCGGCCTCAAGGGCCCACTCGTAATCATCTGTCATGCCCATGGACAGATCATCCAGGGGTGCCCAAGGAAATCCCTCTTGTTGACATGTTCGCCATAATTCGCCAGTTTCCTTCATAAGATCACGAATTTTTTTCTTTTCGTCCAAAGTCGTGCCGACCGCAGTCGGAAAAAGCGCCATTATGCCAGTGAATTGCAGGTGGGTCCAGCGGCCAGCCTGCTCCAGGAATTGCCGGACCCGGTCTGGGTCCATGCCCGTCTTGCTGTCTTCCCTGCCCCCGTTGACCTCCAGCATGACCGGAAGCCGGTCGGCCACCCGCTGGTCCAAGGCCACTGCCACCCTGTCACTATCTATACTGTCAATGGACTCGAAAAGATCTATGGCATATTTTACCTTGTTGGTTTGAAGATGTCCAATCAGGTGCAGGGGCACGCCGCGCTCGACGCCGGCCCATTTTTCTTGCGCCTCCTGCACTTTGTTTTCCCCGATCAGGTGCGCTCCGGCGCGGACGGCCTCCAGTGCTTCCTCCCGTGTGCGGGTCTTGGTCACCGCCATGAGTTTGACGCCTTCTGCAGGCCGCAGCGCCTCGATGCGTTCGAGCACAGCGCGCACGCGCCCAGTTATGCTCTCAGACATATATACCCTCCCATCCGCCCCGTGCGGCCCCGGTCCCGGCGGTGAGAAAAGAACTGGCCGCTGTGGCATGCCGTACAGACGCCTGAGACATCGATATTTTCCCCAGGGACCCCCAACTGCTCCAGACGCCAGCGGTTGGCTGCCCACAGGTCAAGCTGGTAGTGCCCGCTTCGCTCCCCGGGCGTCAAGGGCGCGTAGTCCCCCATCACCGCCCGGAATTCCTGAGCGACTGTCTCATCCACCTCATAGCAACAGGGCCCGATAGAGGGGCCGATGCCCACATGAAGATTCTCAGGGCTGATCCCCTGCCGCTTGAGATGCCAGACTGCCTCTTCCTGCACTCCCCTGACCGTCCCCCGCCAGCCTGCGTGGAGCAGGCCCGCAGTGCGGCCGGCACTGTCGGCCAGGAAAATCGGCACACAGTCGGCGAATCCCATTCCCAGGACAATTCCGGTCCCCTGCGTCAGAAGCCCGTCGGCCCCCGGCACTGAGGTCTGGGGACTGTAGGCTCCGGCCGGGGCATCACCTTCCCCGACCCAAGACACCTGCGCCCCGTGCACCTGTTCCGCCATGACCAGCTGGTCCAGCGAGGCATTCAGGCATCCCAGTGCTTTCCTGCGGTTTGCCACCACGGCTTCTGGAGCATCCGGCACGCCGAAGGACAAGTTCCAGCTATCATAGGGCGGCAGCGAAACCCCGCCCTGCCGCGTGGTAAATATCGCCTGCACATTCTCTGGCCCCAGCCACTGCCAGTAGCCATCTTTATGCTGAATCCACTGTGCCACTAGTCACTCCTGCCCGTCATATTGCGCACCCAGTTTCCCAAAGATGTCTCCGGGCGCGCCCTTCACGAGGGTCTGGCATTATTTTAACACGGCAAAGTGTCTGCCGCGCGCCCACATGCTCTCCTCCCACTGGAACATCGGGATCTGGCTGATAGGATGGTGCGCTCTTCCATCTCCCTTGCGGTACACATCCACTAATGCATGGCGCACCGGGACGGTCATTGACCCCAGAACTTCATAAAAATCCCCCACAGGCAGTTGCGCACGGCTGGAAACATCTTTGTTAGCGGGCCGCGCCATTGGGAACAAGACGGATCCTACACATTCCAAGCGAACTTTCGGGACAGCGGCACGAGGCCCATAGGGAGGTTCGCTGCCGCCGCAGATGGACATCCCGTCAATGCCTCAGCAGCACATTCTGCGCAAAAGTGAGCGACCCAGTCTGTTTCGTGCAAAACCTGGTCGGCCAGGCCCCGGTCTCAGGCCCCGGGCAGGATCTCCCCGGTCTCGCCCTAAAGGTCCGGTAGTTGTTGCCTTCTGCCTAAGGGGACGGTGTCGGCCGCTGCATCACGTTCTAACGAGGCTCCATCCCTTCACCTTGCGGTTGCGGCCTGCCAGTCGCTGCGGTGTACACTTCACCCGCCGCCTCGCGGAGGCGGGCGCAACACTCGATTCCGTCTGGGTGGCTAGCCCTTAGGCAGGTCGGAATTGCCCCGACTGGATACTGTCAGCTTTGTAGTGTACTCCCCTTTTGCTCTGCCATTCATACTACCCGTCGTTACCCACTTCGCGGGCGCCCCACAACCCCAACACAGTTCCGTTGCCACCAACCAAGATGCGGTCCTCAGACATCCTCCGCTACGACGCAAGGGCATCTGCAAGTCTTACGCGATATTCCCAAGGCACCATTAGGGACAGATCACTCAGTTGTTCGGAGACGATAGTCGGTAAGATCAACCCCGGATGAAGAACCGTAATCAGCAGCATGTTCGCGTCGTTTTTCTTGGCTATGGCCCACTTTCCTAACAAATTGATACCGACCTGTTGGACGAACTTCGGTTGTGCATGCATCGTCTCGATGTACGCGTGCCGCGGCGATTCGACATAGAAGTCGAAAGTGAATTGAGCGTCCCGCAACCTTGCCCGATGCTTCGAGACGTATGTGATCGGCAACGTCGACAGATAGGCCTTTACATCTTCCCGAAACGTCTTGGGGCGGCGTTGTGTCTTGGCCAGCTCAAGGTCCGCGAGCCTAATCGCAGTATTGATCAATCCAGCAAGAGCCGCAGGACGGCGCAGGTCCTCAATGAAGAGCTCCCCATACTCGAAGTGCACCTCAGGGTCGAGACACGACTTCTGAACCCACGACTTGTTTGCCTCCAGCGAAATCCCCTGAGCGACGAACCGATGCACTGTTTCCCCTAAGTCGGAGAGCCTGCCGGACTCAGGGTCGAAAAAGAACGTCAAGACATCTCCGTCGGGCAAAAGGGGAGTACACTA